>JAQYOU010000138.1 GCA_028727105.1 bacterium | reverse complement strand
CGTATCAACAGCCAGTCCGGAAAGGGCGGCGTGGCATATATCATGGAGCAGACCTATGGCATCAAGATCCCGTACAAGATGCGTGCAGACTTTGGTTATGCAGTCAAGGATGTGTCAGATCACAGCCATGCAGAGCTGTCTCCGGCACAGATCCACGACATTTTCATGAAACGATACAAAAACTATACGCCGATCTTCGATATCAAGGGCTGCCATTTCCGCCAGGAGAACGGCATCACAGCTACCGTAAATATCATTGCAAATAACCGCAAGGATATTGTGGAGGCCATCGGAAACGGACGTCTGGATGCGGTCAGCAATGCATTTGCGGAAAAATTTGAGGCACCCTGTGAGATTATCTGTTATGAGGAGCACGCGTTGACGGATGGATCAGATTCCAGCGCCATCGCCTATGTAGGTATTCAGGGGGCAGACGGCAACCAGTATTTTGGTATCGGTATCGATCCGGATATCATCCGTGCATCCATCGATGCACTGATCTCTGCGATGAATCGCAGCCTGGAGGCGGCAGCAAACTAACTGCGTCCCGGGAAAATAAGGGGAAGTATCTATGAGAAATAATAATAAAAAAACGTGTAAATGGATCCTTGCATGTATACTGTTTTTGCTCCTTGCAGGGATCGTGGATGTGCAGCCGGTGCAGGCTGCAGTGAAGTTAAATACATCCTCCGTCTATTTATGCGTGGGGGATAAATATCAGTTAAAACTGAGCGGAACAACAAAAAAGGTCACCTGGAAGTCCACAAAGACTTCTGTTGCAAAGGTTTCTTCCAAGGGACTGGTGACGGCAAAAGGAAAGGGAACTGCCACCATCAAGGCAACATGCAATAAAAAGACCTACAGCTGTAAGGTGCGGGTGAATAAGACCTTTAAGGTGGATCAAACTTCTATTTCCATCAAGAAGAATACGGATATGACAGCCATGCTGTCGGTTAATGGTGTCGTCACTGCATCGGTTGCAGATAAAAAGATCTGTTCGGTGTCCTACGGCAAGTGGGATGGCGATTACATGCCCATTACGATCACCCCGAAAAAGGTAGGAAGCACTACCGTAACATTTACAAACTCGGTGAACAAGGAATATTGTACGCTGACCGTCAAGGTGACAGCACTTCCTTCCGTTGCCAAGTTCCAGACAGCGGTGATCAACACCGGCGCGGATTCGCTGATCGCCGGAGAAAATAAGTTCAGCGTGCCCTTCAGCCTGAACCGTGCGTCAACAAAGACTTATCTTCGGTTTTATGATGAGAATGGTGCAACGATCCGCAGCGTCAGTATTGGTTCCGTCGCGGCAAATAAAAAGAAGACAGCTGTCTGGGACGGTAAGGATGATGACGGAAATCCTGTCAGCGGTACCTTTACGTATGCAGTGATCGCAGATGGAAACCAGACAAATGCAGAGGGCAGTGTGAATGTACTGGCTGCGTCTCCCTTTGGAAAGGGTGACGGAACAGCGAAGAACCCGTATCTCGTTTCCGATCTGTCAGAGCTGTATCTGATCAGAAATTATAACGGTTCCTGTTTTGCACAGGATGCGGATATTGACTTTAATTATGCCATGACGGCACAGCTGTTTGATGACAGTAACCCCTTCAGCGGAACCTATGATGGTTCTTATGATGGAAAGAAGCACCGGATGACGAATCTGATCGGCTATAATTCCGTGTTTGGCAGCATCGGTTCGGACGGAAATGTCACGAATGTGACGATGAGCAACTGCGTGCTGAATACGATCGGAAGCCTTTTGGCATTCACAAACAACGGAACGATCGATAGCTGTACCGTTGACGGAAAGATCCTGTGCAATGCGGGAAATCAGGCTGCAATGCTTGTCATGTACAATAAAGGTGTGATCCGGGACTGCATGGTTTCCGGAACGCTGAATGTAAAGGCGCTGAATGCAGTTGGTATGACAACCTTAAAGGCGGGCGGTATCGTGTTCCAGAACAGTGGAACCATTGCGAAATGTACCTCTTCGGTACAGATCGTGGAAGAGATCACAGTGGGCACTTATGTGCCGAATACCGTTCACGAGACCTATGCCGGTGGGATCGCGGCAGAAAATGCCGCCGGTGCCTTTGTGACGGAATGTGTATTTACCGGTTCCATCACGGCAAATGTTACTTTGCCCGAAACGGCAAAGGATGTGGAGCCTGTACAGGCACTGAAAACATATTCCGGCTTTGTGGCAGGAACAAATAATGGATATATCGGAAGATGTACGAACGCTTCTTACGGTGGAAGCCTGGGTGCACAGGGCACGGGAACCGGAACGGTAGAGTAGGAGGATCAGCATGAATTACTTAGCACCGTCGCTTTTGGCAGCGGATTTTGCAAGACTTGGAGAGCAGATGCGGATCATTGATCAGGCAGGCGCACAGTATTTTCATTATGATGTGATGGACGGACAGTTTGTTCCCAACATTTCCATGGGACTTCCTGTACTGCAGTCTATCCGTAAGGTGACAAAGAAAAAACTGGATGTTCATCTGATGATCGAGCATCCGGAACGCTATATCAGTGATTTTTCCGATGCGGGAGCAGATATCATTACGGTTCACGCAGAGGCATGTACCCACCTGGATCAGATCGTAAGGGACATTAAGCGTGAAGGTTTGATGGCCGGTGTGGCGTTGAATCCGTCAACGCCCCTGACTGTGCTGGATTATATTCTACCTGAGGTGGATATGGTGCTCATCATGACGGTGAATCCCGGCTATGGCGGACAAAAGATGATCCCCTACACGTTAGATAAGATCCGCGAGCTGCGCGGTATCGTGCAGCGCAGAGGTCTGTCCACGGATATCGAAGTGGATGGAGGGGTGAAGATTGATAATGTAGATCAGTTTTTGGCTGCCGGTGCCAACGTGATCGTAGCGGGAAGCGGTATCTTCAAGGGAGATCTCGCCGGCAACGTGGAAGCCTTCCTGAGTGTGATGGGTTAAGATCAGATAAATTGATTACGGTCGCTGTCATAGGTGTATCCTATGGCGGCGATCTTTTCTTTTAGCTGGTTTTCATCCAGCTCGAGATCCTCGCACAGTGCGGACAGACTGCTGTAATGATCCCGCAGCTTCGTGTTCAGAAAACTCAGTAAAATGACCGGATCCTTGGGAACGGTTGACATGGAAATTCCTCCTTATTGAATCATAAATGTGCACCGGTGGTGCTGATCATACTTTTTGCCGCTTGAATCTAAGAGATCACGTGCGGCTCTTCTAGAATAAGCCCCTTTGTGCGAAATGTCAAATGAAAGGTTCAGGAACAGGCTTAAGGTAGAATTATCATATCATCTGTTAAATTTAACGAAAATTTAATGTAATTTATAAAATTTTGTGTTTATTTTTGACGTTGACGTAACAAAGTGTAATGTCTATAATTAGGCTCAAGATAAGCAAAGGCGCTTAGGGAAATCCCCTGAGCGCTTTTTTTGCGTTATAAAACTAAAGGAGGACATAGTTATGACACAAGAAATTTTACAAGCGATCAATGACAACATCTTTGCAGTCTGGCTTTTGATCGGCACTGTGCTGATCTTCTGGATGCAGGCAGGATTCGCAATGGTAGAGGCAGGTTTTACGAGGGCGAAGAACGCCGGCAATATTATCATGAAGAACCTGATGGACTTTTGTATCGGTACTGTGATGTGGTTTTTGATCGGTGCATCCCTGATGCTTCCTGCAGCTGAGGGAACCAGTGATATCATGGGTATCATGGGAACTCCCGGATTTGGCGTGTTTACAGATTATGCAAACTTCAGCTTTTCCGGATTCGTATTTAACTTAGTATTCTGTGCAACCACAGCAACCATCGTATCCGGTGCTATGGCAGAGCGTACCAAGTTCCTTACCTACTGTATTTATTCCGCAGTGATCTCCGGTATCATTTACCCGATCGAGGCTCACTGGACATGGGGCGGCGGATTCCTCGCAAACATGGGCTTCCATGATTATGCAGGATCTACCTGTATCCATATGGTCGGTGGTATCTGTGCATTGATCGGCGCAGCGTTCCTTGGACCCCGTATCGGAAAGTTCTCAAAGGATAAGAACGGTAAGGTCGTAAAAGTAAACGCATTCCCCGGACATAATCTGGTAATCGGCGCACTTGGTGTTTTCATTCTGTGGTTTGGCTGGTATGGATTTAACGGTGCGGCCGCAACCGATGTTCCGACACTCGGTTCTATTTTCTTAACAACCACCGTAGCACCTGCGGTAGCAACCGTTGTATGTATGGCCTTTACATGGATCAAATATGGTAAACCCGATGTTTCCATGTGTTTGAATGCATCTCTGGCTGGTCTGGTAGCCATCACCGCTCCCTGTGATGTTACCGATTGTGCAGGCGCAGCCATCATCGGTGTTGTATCCGGTGTCTTGGTAGTATTTGGTGTTTGGTTATTAGACAATGTACTTCATGTGGATGATCCCGTTGGTGCAGTAGCCGTACATATGATGAACGGTATCTGGGGAACCATCGCAGTTGGTTTATTTGCTACAGAGTCCGCACCCGGATTTGCAGTAGCAGGTATTCAGGAAGGTCTTTTCTACGGTGGCGGTTTCACCCAGTTAGGACTTCAGTTTATCGGTATCTTTGCAACCGCAGCATGGACGATTGTAACAATTACAATTACCTTCCTTGCATTAAAGCATACGATCGGTCTTCGTGTCAGCGAGGAAGAAGAGATCGTTGGTCTGGATGCATGCGAGCATGGACTTCCGTCTGCATATGCCGGATTTGGTATCAGTGATATGTCTATGACTATGGATGTCAACGACAATACAGATCTTGGTATTGCTGAGTACGAGAAGGCTTCACAGACAAAGATCGATGCAGCCGTACCGGTTGTAAATTCAACAAGTCCTGTCACAAGCTCAGGAATCCACAACATCGTGATCATTGCAAAGCTGTCTAAATTTGATAAGCTGAAAAAAGCCCTCAACGAGCTGGGCGTTACCGGCATGACCGTTGTTCAGGTTATGGGCTGTGGTGTTCAGAAGGGCGCCGGAGAGTTCTATCGCGGAGTTGAGATGGATGCAACCCTGCTTCCGAAGATTAAGATCGAGGTTGTTGTTGCAAAGATTCCTGTAGAAACAGTCATCGAGACCATCAAGAAGACATTGTACACCGGTCATATCGGAGATGGAAAGATCTTCGTATACGATGTGGCTAAGGTTGTCAAGGTTCGTACCGGTGAGGAAGATGTAGCAGCATTACAGGATGTAGAGTAATGCTTGTGGAATAAAATAGAACTTGTATTTTCCGGACAGACATACTATTATAGAAGAAACAAAAAATTATTCTTCTTCGGAGGTGGCGTATGGTTGACTATACAGAAGGTTCCGGAAAACAGTATCACACGCAGGTAGGCGTCGGTGATGTGGGCAGATATGTGATCCTGCCGGGTGACCCGAAGCGTTGTGAAAAGATAGCAAAACATTTTGACAATGCGCGTCTTATTGCAGACAGCAGAGAATATGTAACTTATACAGGCACCCTTGACGGGGTGCCTGTAAGTGTGACATCCACCGGTATCGGTGGACCGTCCGCAGCGATCGCAATTGAGGAATTATCAAAGGTCGGTGCGGATACTTTTATTCGTGTCGGTACCTGCGGCGGCATGCAGACAGATGTGTGCGGCGGGGATATCGTCATCGCAAACGGTGCGATCCGCATGGAGGGGACAAGCCGTGAATATGCACCCATTGAGTACCCTGCAGTACCGGATGTGACGGTTCTGAACGCATTGATCACAGCGGCAAAGAAAAAGAATTTCACCTATCATGCAGGAGTCGTGCAGTGTAAGGACTCCTTTTTTGGACAGCATGAACCGGAGGTGATGCCGGTCAGCTACGAGCTGCAGAATAAATGGGAGGCATGGCTGCGCATGGGCTGTCTGGCATCCGAGATGGAGTCGGCGGCATTGTTTATCGCCGGCAGCTTTTTGCGCGTGCGCGTCGGAGCCTGTTTTCTGGTTGTGGCAAATCAGGAGCGCGCGAAACTGGGGCTGCCCAATGAGCAGGCGCATGACACAGAGCTTGCGATCGTCACTGCTGTGGAGGCACTTAGAGAGCTAATTTCACAGGATAACGGAAATTTATAGAGTAATTTTTAAAAATTCGCAGACAATAAAATGTGAGGTGTTGATCCCAAAAGGGTTTACACATAGAAAGAATGAAAGGAAGAGAAAAATGAAGAAGAAAGTATTGCTTGCCTTTCTGGCAATCGCAATGGTATTTTCTCTGACTGCATGCGTAAGTCCATTTCAGGCACCCACAGATGAAAAGACAGAACCGCCGGCAGATGCTGCCGGGGGAATTACAGATGATACAGCAATTGATCTGTCTACGCAGAAGATTGCAATGATCACGGATTCCGGAGACATTACCGACGAATCCTTCAATCAGATCACTTGGGACACTGTACGTGCATACGGTGAAGAAAAAGGCGTAGAATATGAGTATTACAAGCCGGCAGAGGATACCGATGAGGAGCGTATCAATGCAATTGATCTTGCGATCAACGATGGTGCGACAGTTGTCGTGATGCCGGGCAATCTATTTGGACCCGCGATCGCAGAGGAACAGGATCTGTATCCGGACACCGCTTTTATCGCGGTAGATATCATGCCGGATGAACTCAAAAATCTTTCCGGTAATGCCGTATCGATCGGTGAAAATGTATATCTTTGTTCTTTTCGGGAGGAGCAGGCCGGTTACCTTGCCGGTTACGGTGCTGTGAAAGATGGCTACACCAGGCTGGGATTTCTTGGCGGTACCGCAGTTCCCCCGGTGATCCGTTACGGTTTCGGATATATTCAGGGGATTCGTGCAGCTGCTGAGGAACTGGGTATTGATGTCAGCGTGAAGTATTCCTATAGCGGCAAGTTTGACGGAGATGATAGTATCACTGCCCGGATGGAGGGGTGGTACGCAGATGGGACAGAAATCGTGTTTGCATGTGGTGGCGGTATCTACACATCTGTGATCGAGGCCGCTAAACTTTATGATGGCAAGGTCATCGGTGTTGACGTGGATCAGAGTCCGGCGCTTGGTGATTATTGTGTGACATCTGCCATGAAAGGATTGCCCGCTGCGGTTTATGATGCACTGGATGCATATTTTACCGGAAACTGGTCATCCTTATCTGGAAAGTCAGAACAGTTGGGTCTGGCACAGGGTGACTACATCGGTCTGCCTACCGATGATGCCTCTTGGGGCTTTCGAACCTTTACAAAGGAGGAATACAACGATGTATTAGAGGGAATCAGGCACGGAACGATCGCAATATCTGACGATATTGAGAATTATCCGGAGACCGGTTCGCATGTGACTGTTGACTATATTCAGTGATCAGTCTGCATTTTTAAAAGTAAAAAGGGAAGGGCTTGCCGTTATTTGCCCTTCCCTTTTGTCATCATAGGAAATAAGAAAAGGGATAGAAACGATGGCGGATGATTTCATCATTGAGATGCTTAATATCACAAAAGAATTTCCGGGGATCAAAGCCAATGACAATGTTACCTTACAGCTCAGACGAGGGGAGATTCATGTGCTGTTAGGGGAAAACGGTGCAGGTAAATCGACATTGATGAGCATTTTGTTTGGACTATACCAGCCAACAAGTGGTACAATTAGAATGAACGGAAAAGAAGTTCATATCAACGATCCAAATGATGCGAACGACCTCAATATCGGGATGGTCCATCAGCATTTCAAACTGGTGGAGTGTTTTTCTGTGTTAGATAACATTATCCTTGGCGTTGAGCCTGCAAAGGGACTCTTCCTTGAAAAAAAGGAAGCGAGAGACCGGGTAATGGCTCTGAGTGACAAGTACGGGTTGAAGGTGGATCCGGATGCTTTGATCTCAGACATTACAGTAGGTATGCAGCAGCGGACGGAAATCTTAAAGATGCTATATCGGGACAATGATGTGCTGATCTTTGACGAGCCGACAGCAGTACTGACTCCGCAGGAGAGCGGAGAGTTGCTGAAGATCATGAAAAACTTCGCAAGAGAGGGAAAATCGATCCTGTTTATCACACATAAGCTGAACGAGATCATGGAGATTGCAGACCGATGTACGATCCTGCGCAAGGGTAAGTGTATCGGGACGGTGGATATTCGGAACACGACAAAGGAAGCGTTGTCCCGCATGATGGTTGGCAGGGATGTCAGTTTTTCTGTTGAAAAGAAGCCTGCCCAGTCAGGAGAGATCGTGCTGAAGGTGGAGCACATGACCGTGCCGGGCAAGGTGCATGGCAAGTATGCGGTCAGGGATCTTTCTTTTCAGGTGCGCCACGGAGAGATCGTCTGCATTGCGGGTGTCGATGGCAATGGACAGAGTGAGCTTGTGCAGGCGTTGACCGGTCTGGAAAAGATAAGTGCAGGCAAGGTGATTTTTGCGGGCAAGGATATTACCAATGCGTCTATCCGGAAAAAATCCGGGGCGGGCATGAGCCATATTCCGGAAGACCGCCATAAGCACGGACTGGTGCTGGATTATACGCTGGAGCAGAATATGGTGCTGCAGCGCTACCGGGAACCGGAATTTCAAAAGGCTGGATTCGTCAGAAAAAGGGCGGTGCGCGCGTACTCTGACAGGCTGATCGGGCTGTATGATGTGCGAAGTGGTCAAGGTTCATCGACGATCGTGCGGAGTATGTCCGGCGGAAACCAGCAGAAAGCGGTTATCGCCAGAGAGATTGATAAAGATCCGGAACTTCTTGTAGCAGTACAGCCGACACGTGGGTTGGACATAGGAGCAATCGAGCATATTCACAGTCAGCTTGTCGCGCAGCGCGACAGTGGAAAGGCGGTGTTGTTAGTATCTCTGGAAATGGATGAGGTCATGGATGTATCTGACCGGATACTTGTTATGTATGAGGGGGAGTTGGTTGGACAGTTTGATCCGGGTCACGTTACAGTGGATGAACTCGGACTTTATATGGCGGGCGCAAAGCGCGATGCCGTTCGGGAGGAATATTAGATAGGAGGAAAGACAGATGAACGAGAAAGCAAAAGACGCAGTTGTGTCCGTTGCAGCCTCGCTGATGTGTGTCGCTATCGGCCTGTCTGTAGGTTTTATGATTCTCTGCTGTATCAACAGCGAGAACGCACCGGACGGTTTTTTCAGAATTCTTCAGGGTGGTTTCTATTTGAAACCGAAGGGAATCGGCAGTGAGATTACGCAGGCAGCCCCGCTCATCATGACCGGTTTGTCGGTGGCATTTGCATTTCAGACAGGACTATTTAATATCGGAGTGGCAGGGCAGTATACAGTGAGTGTTTTCGGCGCACTTTACAGTGCGATCATTCTTGGCTTGCCCTGGTATCTCTGTCTGCTCACGGCGATGCTCTGTGGCGCAATCTGGGGTGCCATACCCGGCATATTCAAAGCATATCTCAATGTGAACGAGGTCATTACCTCGATCATGTTCAACTGGATGGGGCTGTATCTTGTAAACGAACTGCTCTACACCGGATTCGGCGGAGCGATGTACGATCAGAGGACCACCCGCACCTATAAGCTCAGCGGTGTGGCTCCGCAGGCGCTCATTCCGGATGCGGGATTAAATTCTGTTTTCAAGACCAGCTCAACGACCATCGCTATTTTTATCGCGATCGTGATCGCAGTAGTGATGTCCGTTATTCTGGATCAGACAACGTTTGGTTATGAATTGAAAGCCTGCGGATTCAACAGGGACGCGGCGAGATATGCCGGTATGAGCGAAAAACGCAACATGGTTTTATCCATGATGATCGCCGGTGCACTGGCAGGTACTGGTGCAGGCCTGTATTTCCTTTCCGGCGCTTCCGAGTGGAACCCGCAGGTGGCAACGGCGCTTCCTGTGATCGGTTTTAATGGTATTCCGGTCGCTTTGCTTGCAATGAGCAACCCGGTGGGTATCATTTTTTCGGCAATCTTTGTTGCACACATCTCTGTCGGTGGCGCATATCTCCCGACAAAGTACTTTCAGCCGGAGATCGCAGATCTGATCGTGGCCGTTATCATTTATCTGTGTGCATTTACTGCGTTGTTCAAAGGAGCGATGCAACATTTAGTTGAAAAGAGAAATGCAGGTAAGGAGGGCAGACCGGAATGATTTTACTCATCAAATACACGCTATTGTATGCGGTCGTATTGCTTCTTGTTGCGCTTGGCGGTATGTTTTCTGAACGAAGCGGTGTGATCAATATTGCGCTGGAGGGAATTATGACGATCGGCGGACTTTCCGGTATATTTGCGCTTGTGCTTCTGGGCGGAACGGCAGCTGCGCCTGTGCGGGTGCTGCTCGCGGTTCTGGCAAGCGTTGTTACGGGCATGATCTATTCCTTGCTGCTAGCGTATTCTGCGATCAATCTGAAAGCAGATCAGACAATCGGAGGGACTGCGCTCAACATGTTGGCGACAGCAGTTGCGATCGTGTCCGTAAAGGCGTATAATAACTTGTCACCTGCCGGAACCGGAGCCGCTTCCACGAAGCTGGTCTATGACAATGCACCATTCATTTACAGGATCGGATCGGTGACGATCAATATTTTCCTGATTTTTGCAATCATCATTCTTGTGTGCAGCTCTTTGTTTCTGTTTCGCACAAAGTGGGGGTTGCGGCTGCGTGCCTGCGGTGAGAATCCTCAGGCGGCAGATGCTGTGGGTGTGAATGTGTACCGTTGGAGATATGTCGGCGTTTTGATCTCCGGGGCACTTGGAGGATTGGGCGGCCTTGCCTATATGGTACCTTCCGTGTCGACCTGGAACTTTGAGGTTGGCGTGTCAGGTGCCGGTTTCCTTGCGCTGGCTGTCATGATCTTCGGTCAGTGGAAGCCTTACCGGATTGCGGGCGCTGCAGTATTTTTTGCGATGTTCAGGTCGCTCGCAAACATTGCGGACTCGACCGCACTTGTAAATTTGGGCTGGTCAAAAAATATCTATAACATGATGCCGTTTCTTGCATCCATGATCCTTCTTGCCTTTACATCCGGGAATTCCCGTGCACCGAAGGCAGAGGGTATCCCCTATGATAAGGGTGCAAGATAGATCGGGATGCAAAGGAGGAAATGAGCATATGATAAACGAGAATGAATTAGTCATGCGTGCATTGGAAGCGCGAAAGCATGCCTACGTGCCCTATTCCCACTGGGCGGTGGGCGCAGCGCTTCTCGCAAGGGATGGAACGGTCTACGAGGGCTGCAACATTGAAAACGCAGCATACACACCCACAAATTGTGCGGAACGCACCGCTTTCTTCAAGGCGGTCAGCGAGGGAGTGCGTGACTTTGCGGCGATTGCGATCGTTGGTGCATATGATACAGAAGAGCCGGAGAAGATCTGCGCGCCCTGCGGCGTATGCCGTCAGGTGATGATGGAGTTTTGCGATCCCGATACCTTCCGGGTGATCCTGGGGACAAAGGACGGCGTGCAGGTCTCGCAGACATTAAAGGAGATGCTGCCTTACGGCTTCGGACCGGATGTGTTAAAATAGCAAAAGGACGTTTTGTCGGAGTTTCAAACTGACGCAATCGAAAAAAAGGAGAATTGACATGAGTGTAGAGATCAAGGATATATTGGCCATCTGTGACCATACCTTATTATTACAACCCAGTACCTGGGAGGAGATCAAAGGCATCTGCGATGATGCGATGAAATACCACACGGCTTCCGTGTGCATTCCACCCTGCTATGTGAAGCAGGCAGCAGAGTATATGCAGGGAAAGATCCCGGTATGCACCGTGATCGGTTTCCCCAACGGAAACCACACCACCGCCTGCAAGGTATTCGAGACGAAGGATGCAATTGCAAACGGTGCTCAGGAGATTGATATGGTTATCAATGTGGGCATGTTAAAGGCAAAGGAATACGACTATGTCTTAAATGAGATCAAAGAGATCAAGGAGGCGTGTCAGGGCAGAGTGTTGAAGGTCATCATTGAGACCTGTCTGCTGACGGAGGAGGAAAAAATCAAAATGTGCGAGATCGTTACGGAATCCGGGGCGGATTTCATCAAGACCTCCACCGGTTTCTCTACGGCAGGCGCCACCTTTGACGACATTGAGCTTTTTGCAAAGCATGTGGGCGAGGGCGTAAAGATCAAGGCAGCAGGCGGCATCAGCAGCATTGCAGACGCAGAGAAGTTTATGGAGCTGGGGGCAGACCGTCTCGGAACAAGCCGGATCGTGAAAATTGTGAAAGCAGAGGAAAGCGATCCAAACAGCTATTAACAACAGCGAATGCGCAGTTTTGAACCCGTTGGACATGACAGTGGGGCATATAGAAAGGCAGTGTATGAGTAGTTATAAATATAATCGTATTTTTACAATTGTAGTAGATTCCCTTGGGATCGGGCCGATGGAGGATTCGCCAAGCTTTGGAGACAACGGGGTTGATACCCTTGGGCATATCGCCGGAAAGATGGAAGAAGCCGGAGAACCACTGAAGATCCCGAATCTTCAGAAGCTGGGGCTGGCAAATTTAAAAGCCATGGCAGCGGTCGCACCGGTGGAACAGCCTCTTGGCTATTACATGTCCATGCGCGAGACGAGCAACGGAAAAGATACGATGACCGGACACTGGGAAATGATGGGGATCAATACCCAGAAACCATTTATCACTTTTACGGATACCGGTTTTCCGAAGGAATTGATCGAGGAACTGGAAAAGCGCTGCGGCAGAAGGGTGATCGGAAATAAATCTGCAAGCGGAACCGAGATCCTGGATGAGCTGGCGGAGGAGGAGATCGCTACAGGAGCCATGATCGTTTACACCTCCGCGGATTCTGTGCTGCAGATCTGCGGAAATGAGGAGACCATGGGACTGGAGAATCTGTATCATTACTGTGAGATCGCCAGGGAGCTGACGATGCGCGACGACTGGCGCGTGGGTCGCGTGATCGCACGTCCTTATGTTGGAAAGAAAAAGGGCGAGTTCGTGCGAACAAGCAATCGTCATGACTACGCGTTAAAGCCCACCGGACCGACGGCGCTGAACGCTTTGAAGGATGCAGGATTTGATGTGATATCTGTCGGAAAGATCAATGATATTTTTGTCGGGGAGGGAATCACGGAAAGCAATCGTTCCAAGACCTCCGTCCACGGCATGGAACAGACGATCGAGATCGCAAAGCGAGATTTTACGGGTCTTTGCTTTGTGAATCTGGTGGATTTTGACGCTCTGTGGGGACACAGACGGGATCCGATGGGCTATGGCAGAGAGATTGAGAAGTTTGATGAGAAGCTGGGCGAACTGCTTCCACTGCTGCGGGAGGATGATCTGCTCATCATCACGGCGGATCACGGCAATGATCCGACCTATACCGGAACGGATCACACGAGAGAAAAAGTGCCGTTTGTGGCGTATTCGCCGTCATTTACCGGTGCCGGAGCGCTGCCGGAGGCCGATACCTTTGCAGTGATCGGTGCAACGATCGCAGACAATTTTGGTGTGGGCATGCCGGAGAAAACCATCGGAACTTCCATATTGGGAGCACTGAAGTAATCATACGATAAAGGAATTGGATTTGATGAAGCAGAAAAGAAATCAGAAATTAAATGAAAAGTTAAAAAATGAAGAAATGATGAATGGCACAGGACGAGAACCGGAGGCAGAGGAGGAAAAGATCTCTCTTTGGAAGGAACTCTTAAGCTGGGTGGAGATCATTGTGGCAGCGGTATTGATCTCGCTGTTTCTGACTAAGGTGGTTCTTGTGAATGCGCTGGTGCCGTCCTCATCCATGGAGACATTGATCTCTCCGGGCGACCGGCTGTTCGGAAACCGCCTGGCGTACAAATTCGGGGATCCGGAGCGTTTTGACGTGGTGATCTTTAAATATCCTGTGGACGAAGAGGAGAACTATATCAAGCGTATCATTGGTCTGCCGGGTGAGACTGTGACGATCGAGGATGCAAAGATCTATATTAATGACTCTGAAACACCCCTTGAGGAAAACTACCTTCCCGAGGAGTGGATCATAGAAAATGACGGCTATGTCTTTGAAGTGCCGGAGAACTGTTATCTGATGCTGGGCGACAACCGGAATGTCTCAGAGGATGCCCGTTATTGGGCGGAGGAAGCCTATGCCAATGATCTTGCAGACAGTGTAGAGGACGGAGCGTCCTATACGTATGTCAGCAGAGATAAGATCCTTGGCAAGGCCGTATTTACATACTGGCCGCATTTTCAGCTGCTCTCCGACTACCAAGAGTAGGTCAAGGGGACGTTTCTTTTGTCACGAGGAGCGCCTTTTGTCACGGCTGAAAGGCAATTATGAGAAGTTTTAGAAAAGGAAGTGTAAGGAAATGACACGAGATCTGACAGAGGGAAGCTGTCTGAAACAGATCTTACTATTTACGGCGCCGCTTTTGGTGGGCAATCTTTTGCAGCAGACCTACAATCTGGTGGATGCTGCGATCGTCGGGCGGTGCCTGGGAACAGATGCGCTGGCGGCAGTGGGTGCCTCCAGCAGTGTCCAGTTTCTGGTACTGGGCTTTTGCATTGGATCCTGTGCGGGATTTGGCATACCGATCGCCCAGCGGTTTGGGGCGAAAGATTACAATGCGATGCGCAGCTATATTTTTCACAGTATATTGCTCACCGCGCTGTTTGCTGCCGTGCTGACAAGCGTGTGTGCGCTGCTTTGTCCGAACATCTTGCGTATGATGTCAACACCGGATGATATCTTTGCCGGTGCTTACAGCTATCTGCTGATCATCTTTTTGGGCATACCGTTTACCTTGCTGTACAACCTGGAGGCCGCCATGCTGCGTGCGGTGGGTGACAGCAAAACACCCTTCGTATTTCTGGCGATCTCAACGGCGACCAATATCACGCTGGATCTGCTGTGCATCCTTGTCTTTCGATGGGGCGTGGCGGGAGCTGCGATCGCAACGATCACGGCACAGGCGCTCAGCGGGATCCTCTGTTTCTTCTTTATCCGGAAAAAGCAGGAGATCTTACATATCAACGCAGCGGATTGTAAATTTAGCGGTGCGATCTGCCGCTCAGCCCTTGTAATGGGTGCGCCCATGGGTCTGCAGTTTTCCATCACAGCCATCGGAAGCATGGTCATGCAGTCTGCAAATAACGGATTGGGAAGCGTTTATGTGTCCGGTTTTACAGCAGGCGCAAGGCTCAAACAGTTTACGCTGTGTCCGTTTGATGCGCTGGCAACAGCGGTGTGCACCTTCTGCGGACAGAACCTGGGCGCGAAGCGCTTTGACCGCATCAAGCAGGGCATCCGTGTCAGTGTGGCTGTGGCACTCAGTTACGGAATCGGTATCGGACTGGTGCTGATCTTCGGCGGACGTGTACTGTCCATGCTGTTCATGAGCAGTTCGCAGGCGGCGGTGCTGCATGCGTCTGCGAAATACCTGCGCTATCTGGGATGCATGTATTGGATGCTGGGACTGCTCAATGTGTTCCGTCTGGCGATACAGGGACTGGGTTATTCCGGCAGAGCCGTGTTTGCGGGCGCGATCGAGATGGCTGCGCGTACCTTTGTGAGTCTTGTGTTTGTGCCGCTCTACGGCTACACGGCAATCTGCTGTGCAGACCAGGTGGCGTGGACGACAGCGGTCATGTACCTGGTCCCGATGTGCCTGCACCTGCTGAAAAAAGTAGAGAGGGAAGTGTCGTAGGGACGTTCCTTTTGTCCCGCGCCCGCTCATGAAATCAGACATACAGGATGAAAAAAGGCTTCCGCAGCAGCGGAAGCCTTTTTGCCGTATGGAAACTTCGTCTACTATACGACAAAAGCCTCCGGCAGGATGCACACCTCGCGGAGATGAAGTATACGCTTCGCATACCGCTCGGGCGCGAAGAATGCGCAAAGCGCATTCTTTTGTATTATCGATTCGAAGAATTAGAAATCAACCTCTGTATCATAGTAGCAGCACTTCAGTAACTTCTCCATCTCTTCCTGTGAAGGGATACGAGGGTTAGAACCGGTACATGCATCTAAGATAGCATTTGCAGCGATCTCGGGCAGTCTCTCTAAGAATACTTCCTCGGGAACGAAACCGTTCTCGGTCGGATAGCTGTCTGCACCGTAGTTCTTGATGCAGTGAGGGATGTTCAGATCGTCGTTCATCTTTCTTAAGTAAGCGATCAGAGCAGCTACCTTCTCATCGTCAGATGCGCTCTTGTCAGCGATTCCCATGTAATCAACGATCACGCCGTAACGCTTCTTAGCGGTTTCATTCTTTGCGTTGAAAGCGATAACCTTCGGCAGATACATAGCATTTGCAGCACCGTGGATGATATGTGCGCCGAAGTCCTCGAAAGCAGCTCCGGTCTTGTGAGCCATGGAGTGAACGATACCAAGTAATGCGTTAGAGAATGCCATACCTGCTAAGCACTGTGCGTTGTGCATTCTGTCACGGGCACCCATATCTCCGTTGTAAGAAGCAACCAGGTCATCACGGATCATCTCGATCGCATGGATCGCAAGCGGATCGGTGTAATCGCAGTTTGCAGTAGAAACATAAGCCTCAACCGCATGAGTCATAGCGTCCATACCGGTGTGAGCAACGAGCTTCTGAGGCATGGTCTCTGCAAGATCAGGATCAACGATGGCAACGTCGGGAGTGATCTCGAAGTCAGCGATCGGGTATTTGATACGATCCTGGTAATTGGTGATGATAGAGAATGCGGTAACTTCGGTAGCAGTTCCTGATGTAGAGGAAATTGCACAGAAGTGAGCCTTTGTACGCAGCTTCGGAAGTCCGAATACCTTGCACATATCTTCAAATGTGCAATCCGGATACTCATACTTGATCCACATAGCCTTTGCAGCATCGATCGGTGATCCACCGCCCATTGCGATGATCCAGTCGGGCTGGAACTTAGCCATAGCCTCTGCACCCTTCATAACAGTCTCTACAGACGGATCTGGCTCGATTCCCTCGAATACCTCAACCTCCATGCCTGCTTCCTTTAAATATTCGATCGCACGATCCAAAAAGCCGAAACGCTTCATTGATCCGCCGCCTACGCAGATGATCGCGCGCTTTCCTTCAAATGTTTTTAATGCCTCTAAAGATCCTTTTCCGTGATAAAGGTCTCTGGGAAGTGTAAATCTTGCCATTTTTTCATCCTCCTAAATGATTGTTATAAAATATAAGTGATGGAAGTAAATGTTCCCCCAATACTTCCACTCTCCTGAAAAGAAACTGTCTCAGACAGTCTGTTAAAATTTTAACACAAATGAAAGGGTTCGGTCAATGCACGAAACAACTAAAAAAGGCATTGAAAGTTTGTGAACTATTCAATGCCTTTGGATTGTATTATTTTGCGTACATGGGTTGACATGCCGATGTTTGAAGAAATCGTTACTGTTCAGACCCACGTCACGCACTCTGCTGCGGAGCGTTGGGTTCATGATCCGGAATCAGCATTCGTGTAAGAGGAAAAACGTCCCGCATCTGCAAGCAGCCGGTACAGTGTCGGTTCTGCATGGAACGTCTCCATGACGGCATGAATCTCATCCAGCTGCGTCTGACGCGTCCGTTTTGACATGGACGGGCTTTTGACTGCACGGATCAGCAGGTTTTTCGGGGTGTGGGACAGATCGACAAATTCTAATAGCTGTGTCTTATAACCCATGCATGTCAGAAGATTGCCCCGGATCGCATCGGTGGTCAAGGCAGCCATACGCTCCTGAACAATCCCGTAGCGGGTGAACAGGGAAAGCGTGTCCGTCTGCATCTGTGCGTTCAGCTCGTGCTGGCAGCAGGGAACGGAAAAGATCATGTCTGCATCCCAGCAGATGGCGTTGTAAAGCGCATAGTCCGTGGCAGTGTCACAGGCGTGGAGTGTCACGACCATATCCACATCAAAAGGGGCCTGATAGCCGTTGATATCACCCAGCTCAAACCGGAGATGATCGTAGCCGTATTTTTTTGCGGCGGCATTACATTTATCGATGACATCGGCTTTCAGATCCAGGCCGATGATCTCCACCGGCTGTTTTTTGATCTCTGTAAAATAGTAATACAGGATGAATGTCAGGTACGACTTTCCGCAGCCAAAGTCGATGATGTGCCAGCAGGGCTTGTCCACAGAGCCGACGGCGTCGTCGATCAGCTCGATAAAACGGTTGATCTGGCGGAACTTGTCATACATGGTGCGGACCACGTTTCCTTCTTTGGTGAAGACGCCCATGTCGATCAGGGGCGGGATCTGGCTGCCTTCCTGTAATAAGTAGTTTTTCTTTCGATTGTGGGCTGTGGTCGCTTTCGGCTGTGCGGCGTTTGGAATGACCTTTTTCTTATAGGTAACGGTTCCTTTTTTGGACATCAGGATCTGATGCTCTTTTCCTTCCGACCAACCGTTCAGCTGCAAAAATTCACAGCCCATCGCCTGCGACAGATAATCTGCCAGACGTCCGGCATCGCAGTTTTCGTGAAAGACCTGTTTTTCTGTATATTTTGCGATCTGATAGCAGTCGCTCTTTTTTTCTATGATGACCTTGCGGTATTCCTGCGTTTTTGCTGCTTGCTTAAGACAAGGCGCTCCGGGGCGTCGGCGAGGATGTCTGCGAGGCTTTGTGTGAGATCGGACATTGTTTTTTCCTCATGTATTCTTGAAATGATTCAGCTTACGACTCGATTTTGCGAAAGACTCTATGTGTTTTGACGGATCATTCCTTGCGCAAAATTTCCTTTGGCGGTTCAATTTCGTTTGCCAGTGTGTGCTCCGTCAGCTCGGACATGATCTTCAGCTTTTGGTTGATGATCGGACGCATGCAGTTCGGCACGTGCTCCTGATGTGCGCGGTGGATTGCCACGCACTCCTTGCAGTTGCCGTGGTAGCGGCACGCTTTTTTACAGGGGCAGTGATCTTTGTCAGCATATTCCTCGCGGAACTGCGATGCAAATTCTTCCTGCAGACGCAGCCCTTCCGGGCGGTTGCCCATGTGAAATTCCTGCATGGCGGCGATCTCTTTGGGATTGTTCTCGATGATCATACAGAATCCTCCTTTGAATCAAACACAAAATCATTATAGAAACTGTTTTTTGTGATGTCAAATAAAAAAAGTCTGTTCTTTTTGAAAAAAGTGTGCTATTATAATTTAATGCGTTGCAGCGTTATAGCGTTGAATCGATAAAATGTCGTGCAAACCAAGCCATAAGGAAGGCTTGAAAAAAATATAGGAAGGGGAGTAACTGCGAAGGCATAAAACAGTTACAGAGAGGAACAGCAGAAATGGAAATCAGAGGAAGTATGATGTCTGTCCGCAAGGACATTCGCATTTTAGATGCAACCCTGCGTGACGGAGGTCTGGTGAATAATTTTGAGTTTACGGATGAGTTTGTCCGTGTGCTGTATGAGACGAATGTGGCTGCGGGTGTGGATTACATGGAGATGGGTTACCGCGCCTCAAAAAAGCAGTTTAATGAGTCTGAGTTTGGCAAGTGGAAATTTGCCACGGATGATGATATCTATGAGATTGTTGGTGATAACGATACGGATCTGAAGCTGGCCATCATGGCAGACGTGGGACGCTGCGATTACAAGACAGATATCGTGGAGAAAGCGAACAGCCCGGTAGACATGGTGCGCGTGGCAACCTACATGCATCAGATCCCGGAGGCCATCGACATGATCCTGGATGCGGATCGGAAGGGCTATGAGACCACCTGCAATATTATGGCAATCTCAAATGTACAGGAATCAGACGTACAGTATGCACTGGATGAGCTTGCAAAGACCCAGGTGAAAGCGGTATATATTGTGGACAGCTATGGATCGCTTTTTCCAATTCAGATGCGCCGCATCACAGAGCTATATCTGAATACGATGGAAAAAGCCGGCAAGCTGGTGGGTATTCACGCGCACAATAATCAGCAGTGTGCGTTTGCAAATACGATCGAGTCCATGTCTGTGGGCGCAAGCATGTTGGATGCCACCGTTTGCGGTATGGGACGGGGCGCAGGTAATTGTACACTGGAGGGTCTGATCGGTTTTCTGAAAAATCCGAAGTATAAGCTGAATCCTGTGCTGGAGCTGATGGAGAAATATATGGTAGAGATGCGGGAGAAATACACCTGGGGCTATGATGTGCCCTACCTTCTGACCGGCCTTTCCATGCAGCATCCGCGCACGGCCATCGCCGCAGTGAAGGAGCACGATACGCATTATGCAGAGTTTTACCGCATGCTGCAGGAGTAAAACGGAGCTTTTCCTTTCAAGTAAGAATTATTATGAAATCTAAAAAAAGTATAAATTTTTGATCACGCAGATTGACGTAGTGACACCTTGTCATATATAATCGCAAAGAAGATTATGACAGGGTGTCATGTTTATTTGCAGAAAGGATAAAATCAATGACAAGATTTTGCGTGAAGAAACCATTTTATGTAGTCGTTGCGGTGATCGTGATCCTGGTCATCGGAGTGGTGAGTCTGACCGGTATGCAGACGGATCTGATGCCGGATCTGTCCATGCCTTATCTGGCTGTGATCACAACGGAGGTTGGTGCATCACCGGAACAGGTGGAGATGGATGTGACGGAGCCGATGGAACGTACGCTGGGCACGATCAGCGGTGTGGAAAATGTAACCAGCAGTTCCTCTGAAAACTATGGCATGATCATGCTGGAGTTTGCGGAGGATACGGATATGGAGGCGGCGCTGGTGCGCGTGTCCATGGCACTTGATTCCATGGAGCTTCCGGAGGACTGCGGAACTCCGAACATCATGGAGATCAGTATGGATATGATCGCTACGATGTATGCCTCCATCGATTATGAGGGAAAAGATATCAAGGAAGTGACAAATTTCGCCGAGGAGGTGGTCATCCCGTATCTGGAGCGTCAGGAAGGCGTCGCCAGCATCTCCAGCAGCGGTGAGGTGTCCGATTCCGTGGAGATCCGACTGAACCAGGATAAGATTGACAAAGTCAATGAGAAGATCTTAGAGCATACCAATGAGAAGCTTGCAGATGCTGCCAAAGAGATCGAGGATGCCAAGGCGGACCTCGCAGATGGCGAGGCAGAACTGAAAAAGCAGAAGGCAGACTTGGAGAAAAAACAGACAGACACGAATCAGGAGCTGGCGGATGCTTCGGTACAGCTGTCACAGGCCCAGGCAACCAAGGCAGCGTACGAATCCGGCTACAATAGTCTGAAAGCCAGCCAGAATGCACTGCAGGCGGAAAAACAGGCCTATGAAGACGCGGGCATGCAGGCTACCTATGAGCAACTGGACGGCATGTTTGCCCAGTTTGCCATGAACCTTGGAACGACAGCGGAGCAGGCGGGGATCGAGGTGCCCGGAAGCATCGCCGAAGCAGCTGCTGACAAGGAACGGACAGAAGTCTATCTGCAGTGGTTGACTCAGATCGGTCAGGGCGATGCGGTTTCCGGTCTGACATATGAGAGCATCAGGCAGGTGTATGATGTGGTGTCCACGCGCATTCCCCAGATCGACACGGCGCTTGCAAACCTGGAAACAGAGCTTGCGGCGTCACAGGCAATGCTGGATGAGATCGATAAGCAGATGAAGGGCACAGACGGCAAGCAGTCTGAGGTCATTGCAGGAGGCTACAGCGCGGCTGCAGGCTTTGGATCCGGACAGGCACAGGTGGCAGCCGGTGAGAGTCAGATGGAGTCTGCCAGAGAGCAGCTGGAAGAGGCCGAAAAGCAGATGGAGGAGGCAAAGGAAGCAGCGCTCAAAAATGCAAATATCGATGCACTGCTGGACCTGAAGACCCTTTCTTCCATCATCTATGCGCAGAACCTGGCGATGCCTGCCGGATATATTGACGACAAAGCGGATAACCAGTGGCTGGTAGAGGTGGGTGAGCATTTTACAGACGAGACGGAGATCGAGAAGCTGGTGCTCACAAAGATTGCCGGCGTTGGAAAGATCCGCATCCGGGATGTTGCAGATGTGACCATCGTGGATAATGCCGGTGAAACCTATGCAAAGATGAACGGAAATGACGCGGTGCTTTTATCCATTTTTAAGGTCAGCACGGCCAGCACCAGCGATGTGGCAAAGACTCTGACTAAGGCCTTTGACAAGCTGGAGGAGGATTACCCGGGACTCTCCATGACAACCATCATGAATCAGGGTGATTATATCACGATGATCATAAAGAGTGTGCTCAGCAGTATGCTTTTGGGCGCACTTCTGGCAATTATCGTTCTTGCACTGTTTTTGCAGGAGGTAAAACCGACCATCGTCGTTGCGTTCAGTATCCCGTTCTCCGTGCTGTTTGCACTGATCGTGATGTACTTCACCGGCATCAACATCAACGTGATGTCACTGGGCGGACTCTGCCTGGGCATCGGAATGCTGGTGGACAATTCAATCGTTGTCATGGAAAATATCTATAGGCTGCGCCAAAAAGGATTGTCAGCACCGGCAGCTGCCGTTCAGGGAGCAAAACAGGTGGCTGCGCCTATCGTAGCTTCCACAGTTACGACGATCTGCGTATTTTTCCCGATGGTCTACACCACTGGTCTGGTCAGCCAGCTGATGGTACCCTTTGCATTTACGATCTCTTATGCGCTGGTGGCTTCCCTGATCGTGGCGCTGACCGTTGTGCCCACCTTCAGCTCTGTCATGCTGAATAAGGTAAAGGAGAAAAAACATCCGGTGTTCGAGAATATGCAGGATGCTTACGGAAAGGTCCTGGGCTGGTGTTTAAAGGTAAAGATCGTGCCCCTTGCCATCGCCATCGGACTGTTTGCTGTCTGCGTACTGCGTGCCTTTGATACCGGACTGGTGCTACTCGACGATATGGAGAGCAACCAGATCTCTGTCAGTATGACGCTGCCGGATGACTGCGAAAAGGAAGTGGCTTATGCGACGGCAGACGAGGTGATGGAGCGGATCCTGTCCGTGGACGGAATCGCTGAGGTTGGTGCGATGGACGGAAATGCCACGGCGATCACCTCCGTGGCGGGAAGCACCGGTAATTATACACAGTTTTCTTTCAACATCATCACGGATCCTGATATTAAGACAACGGATGAATTCCACGCGATCTGTGAAGCAATCTCTGACAAGACAAAGGATGTAAAGGATGCAAAGATCAATGTGACATCCTCTGCACTGGGAGAAATGTCGACGCTGCTGGGAAGCGGTATCGAGGTGGATATTTACGGCGAGGATCAGGATGAGCTCATCGCCATCAGCAAGGATGTGAAGGCCATGCTGGAAGAGATAGACGGTCTGGAGAACATCGATGACGGACTCGCCAATGCGGATCCTTCCGTGCGGCTTTCCATCGACCGCAACAAGGCAGCCGCCTGCGGCCTGACCTCCGCGCAGATCCTTCAGACCATCGCGGCGCGCACCACAACGGACGCGACGGCTATTACGATGAACAAAGAGGGCGTTGATCTGGATGTGAAGCTGGTCAATGAAACGGAGCCTCTGACTTATGAAAACCTGATGGATATGGAGCTGGAGGTGGACACCACCAACGAGGATGGCGAGACGGTAACAAAGACCTACAAGCTGTCAAAATTTGCCACAATGACCACCGGAACAAGCATGGATACGATCACCAGAGAGAACCAGAGCCGCTATATGACGGTGACGGCTGATGCGAAGGATGGCTACAATGCGACACTTCTGTCACGTACTTTGCAGGAAAAGCTGGACGGCTATCGCGCGCCTGACGGTTACAGTGTGGAGATCGGCGGCGAGAGCGAACAGGTGATGGAAATGGTTGTGCAGATGCTGAAGGCGCTTGCACTCGGCGGACTGCTGGTGTACCTTGTCATGGTGGCACAGTTCCAGAGC
>JAQYOU010000137.1 GCA_028727105.1 bacterium | reverse complement strand
CATCTGCCCCTTCTGTGACAACCCGATCACGCTGAAGGGTCGCTTAAAGGGTGAACTGAAGCCGGATTATATCATTCCCTTCAAGCTTGACAAAAAGGCTGCAAAGGCAAAATTTGCTGAGCATTTGAAGGGCAAAAAGCTGCTTCCGCGGGTGTTTAAGACGGAAGCTCATATTGATGAGATCAAGGGTATGTACGTTCCGTACTGGCTGTTTGACAGCAAAGCAGATGTACACATGCGTTATAAAGCAACCCGGATCCGAACCTGGAGTGACAGCAGATACAATTATACGGAAACCAATCATTTTGCGGTTATCCGCGAAGGCGATCTTTCGTTTTCCCACGTGCCTGTGGACGGCTCAGAGAAAATGGCGGATGATCTGATGGAGTCTCTGGAGCCTTACAATTTTAAAGAAGCGGTTCCTTTTCAGAGTGCTTACTTTGCCGGTTATTATGCTGACAAATACGATGTGGATGAAAAGGCAAGCATCGCCCGTGCCAATGAGCGTATCCGTCATTCAACGGAAGAGAAGTTTATCCGCACAGTGACCGGGTATTCTTCTGTGATCCCGGACGGCGGAAACATCCAGCTTGTCGATGGAAAGACGAGCTATGCGATGTATCCGGTCTGGATACTGAACACCACCTGGAATGGTGAAAGATATCTGTTTGCCATGAACGGTCAGACCGGAAAGTTTGTCGGAAATCTTCCGGTAGACAAAAGTCTGATGAAAAAATACTTTTTAAAAATGATGGGTATTACCACAGTGATCGCTTATGCATTACTTGCCCTCATCTGGTTTATATAGGAGGTGCACGATGAACATTAGAAAAAAATTACATAAACTGAGTGCCCTGTTGCTCTCTGCGTTGGTAATGCTTGTCGTTTTCGCACCGCTTCCTGCAAAGGCTGCCGATCAGCTGACCTTTCTGGTGGATGATGCCGGACTGCTCTCTGCGGAGGACGCGGCATCCATTGAATCACAGCTGACCGGTCTGGCTCAAAAGTACGATATGCATTATGTCATCGTGACCGAGGAGGATCCAAACATCTCATCAGCAATGGAAGCAGCAGACGACTTTTTTGACTACAACGGGTACGGCACCGGCGATGACCGCTCGGGAGTCCTGCTCTACATCAATATGTCCACCCGCGATGTCTGGATCAGTACCAGAGGCTTCGGCATCACCACTTTTACCGATGCGGGTATCGAGTATATTTTGGATGAGCTGGTATATAGCTTAGGCGACGAAGCTTACTTCGAGACCTTTGAAACCTTCACTGCGCTCTGTGATGATTTTACACAGCAGGCAAAAAATGGAACACCCTATGACATGGATCATATGCCCCAGGAGCCTTTTCCCTGGATTGGCGGTTTGATCATGTGTATGGCGCTGGGAGCCATCGTTGGACTCATCTACATACTTGTATTACGAGGACAGCTAAAGAGTGTGGCGCCCAATGAAAGTGCTTCGGATTACATGGTAAAAGGAAGCATGCATGTAACAAACTCCAGAGAGTTCTTTTTATATCGTACCCTTAGCAGACATGAGCGTCCGAAGGAGAATTCTTCCGGCGGCGGAGGCGGATCCACCACACACCGTTCCTCTTCCGGGGCGACCCACGGCGGAGGCGGACGAAAATTCTGATTAAACCGACAAAAAACTGCCATACGCGTGTTTCTGACACTGGTATGGCAGTTTTTATTTGAAATGAAGCCTTTATTGCACCGTGACAAAGGGCGATGGTCATGGCAAAGGGCGCTCCTCGTGGCAATGGGCTATGGACGGGACAAAAGGAACGTCCCCAGCTTATATTTATGTTCCTTCAGGATGGCTTTGTACTCGGCGGGACTGAGCACCTGAGAGAGTTCTTCTCTTGCTCCGTCTCCCGTCACATCATAGCCTTCTGCGGAAAAGCACAGGTTCGGGTAGAGGACGCACCACCAGTTGTGTCCCTCGCCCGCACCGATGATGATCTGCAGTGCACGGTAAGTGCCCGCCGGAAATTCATAATCTCCGTACACCTTGTCCGGAAACTCCACGTCCGCCAGACGCACCTGAACGGTCTCCGCTTCACCGTCTTCTGCCAGCACCTGCTCTGCCAGTGCTTTGATCTGTTCTTTGTTTTCTTCTATGATCTGTTCGCATTCCGCTTTGTCCTTTGCCTTGGACAGCTTCAGACTCATCCACTCACCTACCGCATCACGGACCAAAAGCTTACGCCTCTGGTCATTTTCACTGTCGCTCTTTGCGATCACGTGAAAACGCAGAACCTTTGTCGAGATGGCCTCCACGGTCTGCTGCTTTGCGTAGCCTGCCGCAAAAGAATAGCAGCCTGCCATCAGCATCAGTGTACATATGAAAAACAGAATCCGGTTCAACACCGTTCCTGATGATCTGATCTTCATGGATCGTTCCCCCAATCCGGTACATATATGTTTGCACCTGTGGAAATTGTAGCCACTTTTTTTCTTGTTTATTCCATCCACGTCAGTTTGATCTCGTATTCCGGTTTCACCAGCTGCCCATTCGCATCCTTGACAAGTGCCCACGGCTCCACGCGCCTGATCTGCTCCCGCAGCACGCGTTCGCTCCCGCGCCGCATCTCTTCACGTTCTACCGCTGATAGCTTTTCGCGATTTTCCGCTTTGCATTCCGCCTGAACAGTCACCTGCCAAATGTCAGATTTTTTATCGCGGGTGCGGCGTATCCTGATCGTTTCGAGACTGACGATCGTTTTGTCCGAAAGCTCCAGCTGCAGGTTTTTCAGATCTCCTCTCAGAAGCTGCAAAAGACGGGCTTCATCCACGTCCAAGCTTCTGCCCGGTGTTCCCTGCACGAGGAGACGGTAATGATCGACAGCGGGCGGTGCACCCTCTGCAAGTACCGGAAGCA
>JAQYOU010000136.1 GCA_028727105.1 bacterium | reverse complement strand
ATGGGATATTCTTACCTGTCCATTCAGTAATCTGTTTTTGATGTTTCGATGTAAGCGCCAGCAGAGATTTTCATTCTCTGCCGGCGCTTTTTGCCGTGATGTTCGATTGTATCCGGAAATTGCAATTTTGAAGTTCATTTGATAGAATATGGTAAGAAGCTTTAGGAAGGTGCTGACGGACAGATGGAGTATGCAGTACTTACGAACAATGAAATTGATATATTGACAAAGCAGTGTCTGAATATTGGTGAAGCCATGTACTGCGCGGGAGCGGAAATCAGTCGTATAGAGGATACGTTGTATCGGCTGGGCAAGGCATACGGTGCCGAGCATGTGAGTATCTATGCGCTCACCAGCAGCATTGTCGTCACGATGGAATTTTCCGGCAAGGCAGCCATCACGCAGAGCCGCCGTATCCGGCGCAGGGACTCCTTTGATCTGAAAAAGCTGGAGGATCTGAACAGTCTGAGCCGGGAATGTACCGCCCAATTGCTTCCGGTAGATGAGCTGCGCCGCAGAGTGCTTGCGATCCTGGAGGAACAGCCGAAGCAGGCAATGATCTTTCTGGGAGAGATACTGGCCGCCTCGGCATTTGCGGTATTTTTTGGCGGAACCTTTTTGGACGCTCTTGCCGCCGCAGCATTTGCATGCTGTATTTACCTGCTGCAGAGATACGTGCAGCCACTCTGTCAGGGACGTATTTTCTTTCATATCATCACATCATTTCTGGTGGGTTCAATGATCTGCGGGATCTGTCATCTGATCCCTGTGCTTCATGCCGGACAGATCATGATCGGTGATATCATGGTGCTGATCCCGGGAATTGCGATCACAAATTCCATGCGCTATGCACTCAGCGGTGATTCGATCTCAGGTATTGAAAAGCTGATCGACAGCGTGCTGCTTGCAGGAGGGATCGCGGTAGGCTTTACACTGGCAATTTACTTTGTTGCGTAGGATGTTTTTTGTATTGTCGTAAAAGCGTTTGAAAGGAGACAGGATGATAAAGATATTGATACAGATCGCGGCTGCAATGGTAGGAACTTTAGGCTTTTGCCTGATCTTTCATGTGGACCGCAGACATCTTCCGGTACCGACGATCGGTGGCGGCCTGTGCTGGGCGATCTATCTTTTTCTGAACCGCGCGGCGGGATTGCCGCTGTTTCCGGCCACGTTTCTCACGGCACTGTTGATCGGAACCTATGGAGAGATCATGGCACATGTCCGGCGCGTTCCGACAACCGTGTATTTTATACCCAGCTGCATTCCGCTCATTCCCGGAGGCAATCTTTACTATATGCTGACCGGACTGATCGATGCGGATTATATGGCAGCTTCCCAAAATGCGGTTCAGCTTGTGTTGTATACGCTGGGCATCGCCTCCGGACTGGCGGTCGTGATGGAGCTTGACCACATGCGCAGACAATTGATAGTGAAACGGGGAAAGAAAAGCGGATGACCAAAAACGGTTGTCCTTTTTCATTGTGTTTGGTAAAATATAGCTATCTGGGCGTATTGGACAACGAACCAAATAAACGAATGCACGTAAGGAAGTAATGAACATGAGTACATCAAATAATTGGAATCAAATAGGCGAAGATATTATGAACTCCGTCATACATGCGGTGGAATCCGGTGATTTTACAGGGCTTAGTCAGAGCGTTGGCGATGCGATCAACGAGACGGCTAACAGCATCAGTCGCGGCATGAATCAGGTCGGAAAGGAGATCGAGCGGAAGGCAAGGTCCCATGGGACGAACGTTTCAAATACCGGCGGGGGCTGGCATGCAGAGGCGATGCGTCGTGCATCAGGCGGTCGTACGCCAACTATGACAGAAGCATTTTTGGCACAGAAGCAGAAGCGGCTTCCGGCAAAGTATCGTTCGTTTTTGCCCGGACAGGCGGCAGGACCGGCGTGTCTGGCAGTGGGGATCGTCGGGACAAGTATGTTCGGTATCGCAGCACTGGCAACGGCGGCAACGGTCCTGTTTACCGGCCTTCCTGTCATGCTGCCCGTAGGCTTTGGCATAGCGATACTTCCCTTCGTCGGACTGATCAAAAAGGGTGCGAAGCTGAACGGGCGAAATCACCGATTCAGGGATTATGTACGCGTGATCGGGAATAAAGGCTATTGTGCCATAGAGGATCTGGCGCGGGCCACGGGAAAGAAAACAGCCTATGTAAAAAAGGATCTGCAGGATATGATAAAGAGAGGGTATTTTCTGGAAGGTCATATCGATGCGGCCCAGACAACGCTGATCGTTGACAACGAAACCTACCGTCAGTATGAAGAGGCGGAGGAAGCCCGCAAGACCAGAGAGGCAGAAGCTGCCAGATGGAAACAGGAAACAAAGGGCTGTTCGGATGAGGTGCAGAAGATCCTCACGGAGGGGGATGCTTACATCCGCCATATCCACGAATGCAACGATGCGATCCCCGGAGAAGTCATGAGCGAGAAGCTGGCCAAGCTGGAGGATATCATGCGCCGGATCTTTGAGCAGGTGAAAAAGCAGCCGGAGAGTGCGGATGAATTACACAAGTTTATGACCTACTATCTGCCAACAACGACGAAGCTTATTGATGCTTACCGGGATCTGGACGGACAGCCGGAGTATGGAACCAATGTTGCGAATACGAAAAAGGAGATAGAGTCCACACTGGATACGATCAACGAAGCCTTTGAAAATTTATTTGACAGTCTGTTCGAGGACACCGCATGGGACATTTCCTCTGATATTTCCACGATGAAGGTGATGCTTCAGCAGGAAGGCTTGACAAAAAATACTGATTTTCAATAACTGAAATTCCGTGAAAAGCAAAATTATATTTGTGCTTTTCACGGAATTTGTTATAATAGTGATATTCGAAGGCAGGGCAGATGGAAATATCCGGATATGAACAGAGAATATGATATGGAGGAACGAAACATGACAGATTTTGAAACATTGACAGCAGAAGCGCCGACACTGGATTTTGGAGCCTTTGACACACCGCAGGAAAAGGAAGTGCCGGCAGCAGCGGCAGCGCCGGCGGATGTGATCCCGGCACCGAAAAACGAGATGGACGACTCCATGCTTTCCGAAGAGGAAAAGCGCATGGTCAGCGAGTTCGTAGAGAAGATCGATCTGCGCAATTCCAATGCAATTTTACAGTACGGTGCAGGCACACAGAAGAAGATGGCGGATTTTTCCGAGAAGGCTCTGGAGAATGTCAAGACGAAGGATATGGGCGAGATCGGGGATATGATCGCAGGTCTTGTGACAGAACTGAAAAGCTTTGATGTGGAAGAAGAGGAAAAGGGACTGGGTGCCTTTTTCAAAAAGCGCGCGAACAAGCTTACGGCGCTGAAAGCAAAATATGACAAGACGGAGGTCAATGTCAATAAGATCACGACCGCTCTGGAAGCACACCAGATCCAGCTGATCAAGGATGCACAGATGCTGGATCGGATGTATGACATGAACCTGACCTATTTTAAAGAGCTTTCCATGTATATTCTGGCAGGAAAGAAAAAGCTTCAGAATGCCCGTGAAAATGAGCTGATGGAGCTTAAGAACAAAGCTCTGGCCAGCGGACTGCCGGAGGATGCGCAGGCGGCGAAAGACTACGAGGGACTGATCGACCGGTTTGAGAAGAAGCTGCATGATCTGGAGCTGACAAGAACTGTGGCACTGCAGACCGCACCCCAGATCCGTCTCGTGCAGGGCAGTGATACGGTGATGGCGGAGAAGATCCAGTCGACGATCGTGAACACGATCCCCCTGTGGAAGAGCCAGATGGTCATTGCGCTGGGCGTAGAGCACAGCACCCAGGCAGCCGAGGCACAGCGCGCAGTCAGCGATATGACGAATGAGTTGTTAAAGAAAAATGCAGACCGGTTAAAGGTTGCGACGATCGAAGCTGCAAAGGAATCCGAGCGTGGCATCGTGGACATCGAGACCTTGAAGCATACCAATGAGTCTTTGATCTCGACGCTGGATGAGGTCATGAAGATCCAGACCGAGGGACGTGCAAAGCGTGCGGCGGCAGAGAGTGAGCTTCAGAGCATGGAAAACGAATTGAAAGCAAAGCTATTGGAGATCAGAGCGTGAGAAAGGCAGTATTTTTTGACATTGATGGTACACTGTGGGATTTTTATAATCAGATCCCGGAGAGTACCGTGACAGCGATCCG
>JAQYOU010000135.1 GCA_028727105.1 bacterium | reverse complement strand
TGGTGCTAGATGTATCTCTGCCGGACGGCTCCGGCTTTTCTTTCTGCAAAAAGGTAAGACAGAGTTCCAAGGTTCCCATTATTTTTCTGACTGCCTCAGATGAGGAAACCAGTATTATCATGGGACTGGACATAGGCGGAGACGACTATATCACCAAGCCCTTTAAGCTGGGCGTTCTGGTGTCTCGGATCAATGCCCTGCTGCGCCGGGCAAACAATTTTGACACACCGGAAACTGAACTGCAATCCAATGGGATACGGGTCCAGCTTTTGAATGGGCAGGCATTCAAAAATGGAAAGGCCCTGAAACTGACTGCGGGAGAGTACAAGCTGCTCTGTTTCTTTATGCGACATCCGAGTATGGTGCTTTCCAAAGAGCAAATTCTGGATCAGTTATGGGATTGCGAAAACAACTACATTGATAACAGCACTTTGACCGTGTATATCCGCAGGCTTCGGATCAAGATTGAGGACAACCCCAGCGAGCCGCAAATTCTGCTCACTGTCCGGCGGATGGGATATAAATGGAATGTGCTTGGTTGAAAGGGGCTCCTATGAAACTATTTCGGAACATAGAGATCAAACGATTCTTTCTCTGCATCCTGTCTGTATGCCTGTTGTTTGGCGTAGCAGTACAGGCCGTGTGCTGGTTTCAAACCGGTTCCTTTTCTCCGGCAATGCTCCTGCTCACTCTGCTGCTGACAGTGGCAGTTTTCACGGTGTGTTATTGCTATTTTCAAAAACAAAACCAGCTTATGGAAGAGGCGGTGGAGAAGATTCAGGACTTTTTGGATGGCGATACAGATGCCCGCATTGTGTGTGACGAAGAAGGAGAGCTTTACCGCCTGTTTCACTCGGTCAATACCCTGGCATCTGTGCTCAATGCCCACGCCTCCAATGAGCTGAGGGAAAAGGAATTTTTGAAAAACACCATCTCAGACATTTCCCATCAGCTCAAAACACCTCTGGCGACGCTGAATATCTATAACGGCCTGCTGATGGACGAGGCAACGGAACATTCTGAGATACAGGAATTTGCCTCCCTGTCGGAACAGGAACTGGATCGAATCGAATCTCTGGTGCAGAATCTTTTGAAGCTCACCAGGCTGGATGCCGGGTCTGTTCGGATGGAAAAATCCCAGGAAAATGTGGCGGAGATGATGAAAGACCTGGAACTGCACTTTTCCTATCGGGCAAAACAGGAACAAAAGCAGCTGCTGCTCTCCGGTCCGGAGGAGACGGCCCTATTCTGTGACCGGGATTGGATGCTGGAGGCAGTCAGCAATATTGTGAAAAACGCCTTTGACCACACATCCTCCGGCGATACCATTCAAGTGAACTGGCGGCAATTTCCGTCTCTGGTGCAGATCGTGGTGAAGGATACCGGGTGCGGCATCCATCCGGAAGATCTGCACCATATTTTCAAACGGTTTTACCGGAGCTGTTTTTCCAAAGATACTAAGGGCGTGGGGCTGGGACTGCCTTTGGCGAAATCTGTCATCGAAGCCCATGACGGCACCATCGAGGTGGACAGTGTTTTGAGACAGGGAACCACGTTTACCATCAACCTTCTGATTCCTACAAAATTGTAGGATGACTGTAATATGAGAGTAGGAATTGGGTGCTATACTTCCGGTAGATTCTAAAAGAAAGAGGTGCATCAGGCATTATGAATTTATTAGAGGTACAATCCATTTCCAAAACCTATGGCAGCGGCGAGACTGCCGTTCATGCTTTGAAGCATGTGAGTTTTTCCGTTCCCAAGGGGGAATTTGTGGCGGTGATTGGAGAATCCGGTTCCGGCAAAAGCACCCTGCTGAACATCCTGGGCGGGTTGGATACCCCCACCTCCGGCGAGGTCTACATTGACGGGAAAGGCACTTTTTCCATGAAAGAGAAAAACCTGACTGTGTTCCGGCGGAGAAATATTGGTTTCATTTTCCAAGCGTTCAACCTGATCCCGGAGCTGACGGTGGAGCAAAACATGATCTTCCCGATTCTTCTGGACTATCAAAAGCCCAACAAGAAGTATCTGGAAGAACTGCTGACGGTGCTGGGCTTGAAAGAGCGGCGCAACCATCTGCCCAGCCAGCTCTCCGGCGGGCAGCAGCAGAGGGTGGCCATCGGCCGGGCGCTCATCACCCATCCTTCCCTGATTTTGGCCGACGAGCCCACTGGAAACCTGGACACCCAGAATACCAGCGAGGTGATTACCTTGCTGAAAGAGGCGTCCCGCCAGTATGAGCAGACCATCATTATGATCACACATAACCGCAGGATCGCACAGTCGGCAGACCGGATTTTGCAGATTTCCGACGGTGTCCTTACCGATATGGGGAGGTGCCGCGAATGAAAAGCTATTTAAGCCTTATCCCGATTTCTGCAAAGGTGCGGAGACGGCAAAACCGCATGACCATTCTTTTCATTATCATCTCTGTCCTGCTGGTCACCACGATTTTCAGCATGGCCGACATGGCAATCCGCATGGAGAGAAACGAGCTGATCGAAACCCATGGAAACTGGCATATCATGCTGAAGAATGTGCCCGAAGATCAGGTAGATCATGTGACCCAGCGAAAAGATGTGGCATGCTATTCTCCCTATGATGGGCTGAACTATGATCTGTCGGAAGATTACGCCATTCAGGGAAAGCGTTGTGTGGTGGCGGGAGCGGATGCGTCTTTCCTGACGGAAATCTATTCAGACTTGACGGAGGGCCGCTATCCAGAGAAAACGGATGAGATTTTGCTGTCCAACGGCTCAAAGGACTTGCTGTCCCTGAAGATCGGCGACGTGGTAGAACTGCATACACCGTCTGGAAATGCAGCATATCGGATCAGCGGTTTCGGCGGAGATGTCACCATCACTGCGGATGCTGATGTGGTAGGCGCTTTTGTAAATTGGGATTCCCTTCAAAGTCTGGCTGCCCGGGAAGGAAAGTCGCTTGCACCTGTCTGTTTTATCCGCTTTGCAGATGGAGTCAATGTACGAAGTGTCGTCCAGGAACTGAAAGAGACATATGGCTTTACCGATCAGACACTGGTGGAAAATACAGCTTTGATGGGATTGACAGGATTTAGCAGTGACTCCTATGTCATGGGGATATATTTTGTAGCGGCGGTCTTGTTTGTGCTGGTTTTAGCAGCTGGGAGTTTTATGATCGCTGCTACCATCAACAGCAAGACGGCAGTGCGAACACAATTTTTTGGTATGCTGCGCTGTATTGGCGCAAGCCGGGCACAAATCATGCACATTGTTCGGCTGGAAGCCCTCTATTGGTGCAGGCTTGCCATTCCCGTCGGCGTGGGGCTGGGGATTTTATGTACCTGGGGATTGTGTGCGCTCCTCCGTTTTGGAGTAGGCGCTGAATTTATACCGATCCCTCTGTGGAATGTCAGTGGGATCGGTATTCTCTGCGGCATCATTGTGGGGATTTTGACTGTGCTGCTGTCCTCCATCTCTCCTGCCAGGAGAGCGGCCAGTGTTTCCCCGATTGCAGCGGTAACCGGTAATCTTTCCCAGTGCGGCATTTCCCTTCATCCGCTCAAAGGGCGGCAGCGAAATATCGAGGTCGCTTTGGGTATCCATCACACCACCTCCTCTCCCAAAAATCTATTTCTGATGACCGGCTCCTTTGCCCTCAATATCGTCTTGATTTTATGCTTCTCCGTTCTGGTCCAGTGGGTTCACATGGCACTTAACCCGCTCAAACCATGGGCTCCGGATGTTTTTTACAGCTGTTCTGGCCAGCAGGCCGAGCTGGAAAAAGATTTTGCAGCAAAAGTAGCTGATTATCCCTATGTTCAGCGGGCCTTTGGGCGGATGTATGACAGTATCCCGGCCACATACGAGGGAAAAAACGGACGAATTGATTTGATTTCCTATGAAGAAAACCAATTTCATTGGGCTCAGGAGGATTTGATTTCCGGAAGCCTGTCCGATGTCATCAATGGAAATGGCGTGCTGACCGTTTTTGACAAAAGCAACACCTTGCAGGTGGGCGATTCCATTCAACTGGCAGGCAGGGAATTAATAGTGACCGGTGTCCTGGAGGACAGCCCGTTTGATACATCCGACTCTCCTACTGTGATCTGTTCAGAAAATACGTTTCAGGCAATCACAGGAAAAGATACCTATGCCGTTATAGACGTACAGTTGTCCAAGACGGCGACTGAGGCACAAGTGAAAGAACTCCATTCCCTGGCAGAGGGTCGCTGCTCTTTTTATGACCGGCTGGCGCAGAATAAAGATACCACCAACACTTATTACATGTTCTGCATTTTTGTGTATGGTTTTCTCATGGTTGTGGCACTGATCACTGTGATCCATACCATAAACAGCCTTGCCATGAGCGTGTCGGCCAGAGTAAGACAGTATGGGGTCATGCGTGCCGTGGGCATGGATGGAACCCAGATTCAAAAAATGATCACCGCAGAAGCGTTGACCGATACAGTGCTGGGACTTTTCGCTGGGTTTGTCTTTGGCCTTCCTCTGCACTATCTGTTTTATACCCGGATGATTACCCATTATTGGGGAACGGAATGGAAAATCCCTTTGGCTGTCATGGGCGGAATTTTCTTGTTCCTTTTGATTTTTGCCGTTCTTGCATCCATCGCTCCAGTAAAACGGATTAGAAACATGGAAATTACCGAAACTATCAATGAGCTGTAATGGCTCAATATAGACTCGTATCAAAATAATATTTCATCAATCTGCCGGACGACGGCAAAAGAAAAAAGCCGTCGTTCAGCAGCCCTTTGACACGCCCATACGGCCAGCGGCGGCTTTGAGAAATCAGAGCCGCCGTCCTATACTTCAAATAAAAAAACAGAGCTTTGCTGTTATGCAAAGCTCTTGTGATAGAAAACAATACTTTCACGTGAAGAAACATTATTAACTGATATTTCTTGCGATTGTCTTTACAACCTCCTCCATCACGATCGGTTTTGACAAATGCCCGTTCATCCCGGCATCCAAAGACGCCTGCACATCCTCTGCAAATGCATTCGCCGTCATTGCAATAATCGGTATTGTGACGGCATCCGGGCGATTCCGCATACTACGAATCGCTTTTGTCGCCTCATAACCGTTCATCTTCGGCATCATGACATCCATGAGAATCAAATCAAATGTGCCTTGCAGGTTTTCACGAAAGAATCTTACTGCTTCTTCACCATCGGCAGCTCTGGTAATTTTCATTCCCAGTTCCTCCAACTGCACAATTGCTATTTCAGCGTTTAGGTCATTGTCTTCAGCCAAGAGAACTTTCAAGCCGCTCAAGTCTGCTTTACCAACAGCATGATCTGTTTTCTTTACTTCACACGCCTCCGTGATCTCCATAGGCAATTCCACGGTAAAGGTTGAACCAACGCCCTTTTTGCTCTCCACAGAAATCGTTCCACCCATTAAGTCAACATACTGCTTTGTGATGGCCATACCTAAACCGGTACCCTTATACTGTGTCCGGGCACCATGATCTTCCTGTGAAAACTCGTCAAAAATATGCGCAACAAATTCTTTAGCCATACCAATACCGGTATCGGCTATTTGATATCGTACATGGATGTAGCGGTCATCTTTTCCGGGGTGGTAGCTGACCGCATAGGTAACAGTACCTCCATCATTTGTAAACTTCACTGCGTTTCCAAGAATGTTTACAAGTACCTCCCTGACACGTACTGCATCGGTCAATACATAGCGCATTTTCGGTTCTTCAATTTCGGTTTGGAAGGTGATATCCCGATTGGACAGGCAGCCGTACATAATGGTAAGTACCGAATCCGTAACCTCAGAAATATCAACGGGTGTCGGCGTGTATTTGATCTTTCCGCTTTCAATACGGCTGATGTCCAGCACGTCATTGATAAGCGCAAGCAAATGCTCAGAGCTGTCACTGATCTTATCCAGACAACTCTTGATTTCAGGAGATGGATGATGTTTCATAGCAATATTCGTAAAACCGATAATTGCATTCATAGGAGTCCGAATGTCGTGGGACATATTGTTGAGGAACGTACTTTTTGCGGCATTGGCTGTTTCTGCCACCATGCGCAGATGATTCAGTTCCCTATTCGCCTCCTGCTCCAGCTTCACCATCTGACTACTACGCTGAACTCTAATAAAACTGATAAATGCCAGTAACATCATCAGCACCATAACCAAAACGAAGACTATACCCGTCCGAATGGCGGCATCCATCATATTCATGGTGCTAACTGCCACTGAGTCCGCAGGAATCAGAAGCATCAGCGTCATGTCATAGTTCTTCAGCGCGGTGAGGCAATAGTAATACTCCGTCTGGTTCAGCATGATATTCGCGGCGGCAATACCATCCCTGTCCAACTGCGCTCTGATCATGTCAAAGCTCCGCCCCTGAACATACTCCACTTCTTCCAATGCCTTGTAAATATTCCGGGCACCAATGACATCATCATTGTCTGCATCAAAATAGGCTAATGTTCCATTCTTCTTGATGATATAGGTTGCCGCACTACCGCCGTAGGTCGCGGTAGTATAATACTGTTTCACGGTTTGGATATCCTTCAGAAGTACGATATGGGTAAAACGGGTATTATCCTCCCCCATTGTAAGGGGAGAATCTAATTCCTGCGTAAAGACCAGAAAGCTTCCATCAATATTGTCTGTTTCAGAAACAAAGGTATGTCTCTTTTCCCCTTCTAACAGATGGCTGATATCATACCAGATACCTGCGGGGCCATCGCTTAGATACGCGGTTCCCTGCTCATCCAAAAGCATCACCCGACATCCATACAAATCCGTACAGAAATCTTTTTCCAAATGCTCGATGCTATCAGACACATCCTGACTGTTCTTAAAATGAGTTCCCTGTACAGCGTTATTCAGTCCTGCCACCAGATTCCAATGGGTTTGAAGGCCGCTGTCAAGATTTGCCTGAATCTGAGTTACCATTTCCTCCAACTGATTGGAACGCTCCTCAACTGTCAGCTTCATCAGGGAATTACGCATGAATAATACGCCCAACACCAGGGAAACAACCAGAATCATCGCTAACACAACGGGCAAAAGATATTTAGTTGTTTGTTTTCTCTCTCTCATTTGCGTGTTCTCCTGAAATCTCTTTGATATGCTGCATGCCGGTGACCTGTCAGTCTTTTATCGCAGGATCATGTAATCCGTAGGTGCTTCCAGTTGTCCGCCCTGTTCCACCAGACGCTGCGTCAGGTAGTCTTCTGCCTTGGGGCCGGTCGTATCGACTTCCGATACGCCCATTTGCTCCATGACCTCGGACATATACCAATCACGCTCGCCGTAGATCAAGAAGGAATAGGTTTGATTGCGATCCAGTTCCTTACCGTCTATGGTCAGAGCGTTTAAGGTGTATCCACTGTCGGTTTTTGTAATGTCCATCTCAAAACCGCTGGAAACGTACAGGGTGCTGTCATTGCAGACCGCGCCACGGTTGCCGGTCATCGAAAGGGTTGTCTCCACAAGGGTATAAATCTGATCACCAGTCAGCTCCATAAGGCCCGGCCAGCCGCCGTCATTCTTTGCAATATAACCGAGATCCTTCTGAGAATAGTCGCCGGTGTAGATGTCGTTTGCAACATAGCAGGACTGCATAAACACCAGATCCACGCCGGACAGCGCGCGCATGGTATTGGCGATCGCGGAAGCCGCCTGATTCCCGTGTTCCGGGGTAAAATCATTCGAATAGCCGGTATCGATGTGGGCAACGATCTCCGTGCCCGGTTCTTCTCCTGCCAGTTCCTGGTTGAATGCGTCCAGTGCTTCCTTCGCAGTCTGCACTTCATCGTTCAGAATCATCTGCACAACATCTTTGGAAATACGGAACATCTCGTTGGATGCCAGACGGATATACAGCTTATTCTGTTCAATGTAGGGCTTCAGGTTGTCCATCTCCGGCATCAGTTCCAGCGTCACATCCTTCTTGTAAGGCACCATGTTCTTGCCGTAGGAGATATGATCCTGCCCCTGCTGATTGACCATGGCGGTCATGATGTCCAGAATCAGCTTTTCACGTTCAGGGTCATCCATACCTTTGTTGGAAGCCGCAATCTGGAATGTCGGGTAGGTCAGATACCAGTTGTCCTGCTCCGTCTGACCGAAATAGGGCAGCAGCAGAACCTCGTCCTGACCACGACCTGGGAAGGTGATGACGTCCGCACCGGTGCCACGGTACATAGCAGCCTTGCCTTCGCTGAATAAATCCTTGGGTGTTCTGTTGGGATAAGTGGCATCCTCTGCGCTCAAACCGACCTTCTCCTTGAAATCAAAGAAGTTCTCGAAAACGGGCAGCCATACTTCTTCAGAAAGCTCCCGGGTCGCACCGCTCTCATACTGCTGACGCCACTTGCGCCCCTCTATGCTCTGAAGCATGGGGAGCGAAGCTCCCTGCAGAACCTCCATGCAGGTATAGTCCGCAGAAAAGTCTGAAACGAAGCTTCGAATACCCACCGCCTCAAAGGCTTCGCAAGCAGCGCCGAAGCTCTCGTAGTCTGTAGGAATGGGTACCTTGTACTCATCGAACAGGGTTTTATTGATGATAATGCCGTCCACCTCCGCACAGGTAGGAAGCCAGTTCACCGAGCCGTCATCATAGGTATAGCTGTCCAGATAGGAGCCGTAATAGGTGCTGGCCAGTTCGGTATTACTCAGATCATACAGATAATCTTTCAGCAGCACCGCATCCTTTAAGGCAAAGCGGCGCACCGTCAAAATATCCGGCATATCGTCATGATCCTGACGGAAACGGTAGTAATCCGTGGAATTGGTAGCCAGAACAAATTCAAACTCCACCTCCGGAAACAGGTCACAGAGGTACTGGGTATAGCTGTCCAGCATCTGGTTTCCCCAGCAGGCCACTACAACCTTTTCCTTTTCCGTTCCCTTTGAACTTTCCTCTTTTTCTTCCTGTGTCTGGTCATTTTCCACAGCAGCATCTTCTTTACCGCTCTGACTTCCACATCCGGTCAGCAGCGTTGCTGCTAAGACTAATGACAACAAAAAACAAGTAAGTCTCTTCATCGCTTTTCTCCCTTTTGCAATTTATTTTTTCCCATGAGAATGAACTGTTAGCTATTGAACAAAGTTTAACAATACACACTTCACAAAATTACATTTTTGACATCATAACATATTTATCACAAAATAACAATGACAAAAATAACAACAGGACTCCACATTGAAGCATGATAAAAGAGCTATGCTGTTACGCATAGCTCTTGATTGAATATAAACAAACGCTGTTCTTACTATTTAAAGTACTCCACGCCACTCTCAAAGATCTTCATATCCTGCTCGCCGTAGATATTGACTGCGACTGCGTCACCACGGCGCTCAGAGTGTGCCATCTTTCCAAGTACACGTCCGTCAGGGCTTGTGATACCCTCGATCGCCATGTAGGAGCCGTTCACATTCCACTCCTCATCCATGGTAGGATTGCCTGACTCGTTCACGTACTGGGTAACGACCTGTCCGTTCTCGAAAAGCTTGTCCAGCCACTCCTTTGGCGCTACGAAACGTCCCTCTCCATGAGAAGCAGGGTTCGTGTAGACACCGCCAAGGGTTGCGCCTGCCATCCAGGGTGACTTGTTGGAAACGACCTTCGTGTAGACCATCTTACTGATATGGCGTCCGATGGTATTGTAAGTCAATGTCGGGGAATCCGCATTCTGCTCTGTGATCTTTCCGTAAGGTACAAGACCCAGCTTGATCAGTGCCTGGAATCCGTTACAGATACCAAGTGCCAGTCCGTCGCGCTCATTTAACAGCTTCATAACTTCTTCGCTGATCTTCTCGCTGCGGAATGCATTGGCAAAGAACTTCGCACTTCCCTCGGGCTCATCACCTGCGGAGAATCCGCCGGGGAACATGATAATCTGTGCCTGTGCGATGGCCTTGGTGAACTCATCCACGGAATCACGGATGCCTGCTGCATCCAGGTTCTTAAATACCTTTGTGATCACGTTTGCGCCTGCGCGCTCAAATGCCTTTGCACTGTCGTACTCGCAGTTTGTTCCGGGGAATACCGGAATAAATACGGTAGGCTTTGCCACCTTATTCTTGCAGACATAGATCTCTTTTGCCTCGTAAAGGCCGGTCTTTACGTCTGACTTATCATCTACTGCAACGGTAGGGAATACCTTTTCCAGTGTACCTGTCCATACTGCGATTGCCTCGTCCATGGGCAGGGTCATCTCATCGTAAACGAAGGATCTGGTGTCATTGACACGTCCGATCACTGCCATATATTCTTCCAGACCTGCTGCCGCGAATGCTTCCTTTACAGCATCTACAGATGACACAGGAACCTCTGCAACGAGACTTCCGAATGCCGGTGCAAACAATGCTTCTTTGGAAACACTGCTGTCGATCGTTACACCGAGCTTGTTACCAAAGCCCATCTTGCTGACTGCGGCTGCAACACCCTTGCCGTCCAGTGCATAAGCAGAAACGATCGCCTTTTTACCGGTCAGCGCGTGGATCGTGTCATACAGCTTCATGGCCTGCTCATAATCAGGCAGATCATAGACATCCTTTTTCATTGTAAACAGCATCAGCTTGTTGCCTGCTGCCTTTAATTCCGGTGTTACCACATCCTGCTTTGTTGCCACATCCACAGCAAAGGATACCAGTGTGGGCGGAACATCGATCTCATTAAAGGTTCCGGACATGGAGTCCTTGCCTCCGATGGAGGGAAGTCCCAGAGAGATCTGTGCCTGATATGCACCCAGTAATGCTGCAAAAGGCTGGCTCCAGCGGGAAGGCTCCTCGCTCATGCGGCGGAAGTACTCCTGGAACGTAAAGCGAACCTTTGCGTAATCTCCACCGGCTGCCACGATACGTGACAGAGATTCTACAACTGCATAAGCTGCGCCGTGATACGGGCTCCAGCTTGATAAATACGGATCAAAACCGTAAGACATCATGGTCACGGTGTCACACTTGCCCTCTAAGACAGGAAGCTTGGCAACCATGGACTGTGTCTCCGTCAACTGATAGCGTCCGCCGTAAGGCATGTAAACGCTTCCTGCGCCGATGGAACCGTCAAAGCGCTCCACCAGTCCCTTCTGTGAGCAGACATTCAGATCTTTTAATGTTTCTACCCATGCGGTCTTTACATCGCCCTTTTCCAGAGCATCTGCGACTGCGGGCAGCTCATATTTTTGAAAGAAGTTCTCTGACTCTTCAGGGATGTCAACTGCGACAGTTGTCTCCTGATGCGCTCCGTTTGTATCGAGGAATGCACGGGAG
>JAQYOU010000134.1 GCA_028727105.1 bacterium | reverse complement strand
TGTTTGTCACTTGTCGGTGTGAGAAAAACAACGCGCTATCAGAATATTGAGGTTGAGTATACTGACAAAAATTGGAATAAGAAGAGAATAAAGCTTAGTGGCTGGTATGCGCAGATATGTCAGCATGAGCTGGATCATTTGGAGGGAATTATTATTTGAATCAGCGGGATAGTAAAAAAGCCATTTTTTTCTGTCCACATTGGCAAAGAAAGGTTTGGTAATAGTAAGATGAGCGAAAGAGTGGATATAAGATATGAACTAATCCCCTACGATGGGTTTATAGGCTCACAGGAGTTTGATTTCGATAAAACAATTTATGATTTGAATAGCCAGATTGAACTATTATCAAGCCATGCAGATAATTTGGACTATGTTGTTGCAATCGCAAGCGGTATTGCTTGTGGATTATTGGATATTCTTTGGGTTGGCGAGTTTGATCTAGCAGGTGGACGCAGTATTGCCAGTGATAAGGTTGACTCGTTTGTAAAAAAGACAGCAGAGATGCTGGAAGGAAAAAAGTTCGATGATGTGAAGTCAGCAGTGAAATCTTTGGAAAAAAGATTTATGATTCCAAGTGATGGAAACACAGCGGATTTTGGTGGAGGATTGCAGCATCACTTGCGAGATTTTGCCCATCATCCAACAATTGTAGGACTGGCATTTTCATTGTTGACACAGTTCACGGAAAAATCATATGGAACAGATGCAAATGGCGTTTTTATTGCTGTAGATGTTCCAGAAAAGAGTAAGCCGTTTATTGGAAAAGATATTTCGCAGAAAATCCTAATGGGAACAATAACCTGGTTTTTCCATCTTGTAAGTGATATGGCTGGGTCGAGCAGTACTGTGGGAATTACTGGTGGAACAGGTATTCCCGGACCAATCCTTGCGTTAGCAAATGAAGTTTTTGCAATACCGCTTTTCAAGAACATGAAGGTTGATGACAATATGTCAGTGTCTATATTCCTTTCAAAGCTGTTTAACGGTACTCTGATGATGCAGCGTGACGAAAACGGACAGATAATCAAGGAATCTGTTGTCAAATTCGATTTGCGTGGTGAACTCGGTGCTTCTGTGAAACTCTGCAAACAGGCTGTTCCGGTGATTGCGAATGAATGCATTGTGCGTGGATTTTATTTTATAAGACACCTTGCAATAGCAATGAAAGAGAAACAAGTTAGTTGCATTGCCGACATGAAGAAAATCGATTGGGGTTCTGTTAAGCCCACGAACAACCCAACAATTTCTAGAATGCTTACTATTTCGACAGGCATATTCAACGCACTTGATATAGGTGAGGCAATCGTAACACAGAAATATTGGGTATCCATTAATTACATTGGGGTAGGAAGATTTGCAGTTGCTATCGGCTCTGATGTGAGTTGGGGGCTTAAGGAACGTAATGTAAAAAAAGTCCGAGAAGTATATGAAAATATAAAGCGTCAGACCTTCAAGAAAGCCGATGCAGATATCTATAAAAGAATAGGAGATGACATGGATTTACAAATGGATAAATTCGGTCTTTCGTTGGAACAGACAACGATACTGTATAATCTTGAATACTACAAAACACTGAATGACATAAAAGCTACCAAAATTCCGATAACAGGAGATTCTGTCAAAGAACTGAAAGTTGCATGGCTGAAGGACTGGTCAAAGTTTATTTCTGATGGCTTTGAGAGTTTCACACAGGTTAAGGGAGCAGAAATGCACTGGTACAACAGTATGGAAGAGTTGCTGCAATGCATTGCTAAACATAACCCTGATAAGCCATGGTATCGGTTGATTCTCTTGGAAGCTATGCTGTTTGAGCCATATTATCCACTTGGAATGAAGAAGGATAAGAAAGGAAATGATGTGCCGAGCAAAAAATATAAGCAATTAAACAACCCTCTTAATGGCTTTAAAAAGGGTGAAGGAGATCGATTCTTAAACGAGCAGTTTACAGGTAAATATTGCGAATCTGGCTATGTAAAACGGTTGCGCAAGTCCTATGATAGGCGAATGAACGAACTAAACGAGGTTCTGAAAACTGTGATTACATCGTTATCCATCACTGCAGTTATAGCAATTGTAACTGTTGCAACAGCAGGCGCTTTTGCGGGACCGATTGCAGTAACATTAGTAGGATCTAATTTTGCAGGACTCAGCGGTGCAGCATTGACCAGTGCTTGCCTTGCGTATCTTGGGGGTGGTGCTATAGCTGTAGGCGGAGCAGGAATGCTTGGCGGAACAATTACAATCGTTGGTGGCGGTGCTGCCCTTGGAATTGGTGTTGGTGCTGGAGTCGGTGGTGCTGTTGTTTCTGCAGGACTTTTGGGCAAAAAGAATACAATAATGCAATCGGCAAAATTGCTTACTTCGGTGAGAGAGATCTTTCTCAATGACGAACACGATGTTGAGTTCTCTAACAGCGTATATGAGCAATATCTTAAGAATATTGCTGAAATTGAAAAGGGACTCGTTGAACTAAGATTAAAGCAAGATGTGGCAACAGGTAAAGAGAAAAGAGCTATTGCAGAAAACATAAAGAAGGCGAAAAAGTCCGTGGAAGCAATGAAAGTCGCTAGAAAGAGTATGCTCAAATACAACAGTTCTTTTGCTGAAGGGTTGAAGAACTAGCAGGACAGGTAAATGGTTTTTTTATCAGTCCTCATTGTATCATGCAAGTGGTTATTCCGGAGGATTGACACCATTATTAGATAGAGAAGGGAAGCCTGTTATTTCATTAATTGTGAATAGTTAAATTATTTGTTAAACCACATATGAGAAAATGGGCTAATGAAGCAACTTGTGTTGTAATCTGAAATATGGGGAAATATCACAAAAATTGAATGAGAATTTTGTTATGGGTTACACGTTTAACCTTTGTGAAAACTATATTTCTATTGTAATATTGAACCAGAATATTAAAAATCAGTAATCAATGTGATGTAGAACAAAGGAGAAAACACATGAATAAAGAAATGACAGTAAATGGGAAAAGCTATACAATAACTAAACTGCTAGGAAAGGGTAAAGGTGGATATTCCTATTTGGCAGAGTCGGGAAATAACAGGTATGTTTTGAAGCAGATACATCATGAACCTTGTGATTATTATCAATTCGGAAACAAGCTTCAGGTAGAAATCAGGGATTACAAGAAATTGAAAGAAATCGGAATAAAGATGCCTGCCATGCTTGAAGCAGATGTAAAAAATGAACGCATTTTGAAGACGTTTATTGACGGCAACACGATTTATCAGTTGGTTTTAGAAGACAAGATGAAAACTGACTATATCGAGCAATTGCATAGAATGTGTGCGCTGTTATATGCTTCCAATACAAATATTGATTATTTTCCAACGAATTTTGTTGTACATAACGAAGAAATATATTATGTTGATTTCGAGTGCAACGATTACATGGAAAAATGGAATTTTGAAAACTGGGGTGTAAAATACTGGTCAAAGACACCGGAATTTTTGCAGTATGTGAAAGAACATTCATGATACAAGTATTGTTTTCGTGCAGTGATAGTCAATAATTACTTTCCAGATGTGTTTTACAAAATCGAAAGTTGAAGGAGAAATTTAAGCAATGAAAGAGGAAATATCTACCAACAAAATATTGGCTTTGACATCACTTGTGTTTGGTATACTCTCATTATTTTCGTTTGTGCTTTACTTTTACAGCGCAAATCATGCGCCATATACCTATATTGATGTTATATTTTGGGGACCATTATGCTCGTTTATTGGAATCGTGATTTCTATTATCTCACGAAAGAGTCGAAAAATACATCCTGCGCTATGGATATCAGGGATTATTAGTTGCATGCTTGGTTTTATTGTATGTATGTTTGTTTTGAGTATGTTGATAGTGCTAATGGCAGCTAAATAGGTATTAAAACCACGAGATGTTCCTCAATTATTGGAGCAGGCGGAGTGTCAGAAATAATAGAAGCTACAAATATAGATAATCAGAAGAATACGCGGTTACATTCATCTCTGTAGGACTCAGTATAATTGCTGTTTTGTTTTTGGCTATGGCGAGAGAACCGTATGAGATAACCGTAACATTTCTGTTATTGCTTATTAAAGGCATTTTGCTTTATAAGCAAGCTAAGGCAGGTTGAGAAGTTTGTAGGTGCACTGGCAGGACAAGGCTCGGAAAGCAAAATTTCTTATCTTAATGACATTGAAAGCCATTTTACCTGTCCCCAATGGCTATTATGGATAAAAGGCACAGTCGCGGAGACGATTGTGCCTTTTGTCAAAATAAGATTAATATACTACTGCATCATTTGCTGTAAATTTTTCCAGAGAGTTTTCCTTAGTCTGAACACAGACAAATGAAATTCCAGCATCCTCAGCGGCAAAGAACTGACGCTTTGCAGAAGGAGAAATTCTGATCCAATCACCAGCAGTGAGAGTAATTTCCTCTCCGTCAATAATAACTTTTCCTTTGCCAGAAAGGATACCGTAAACTTCTTCGTTTGTTTTATGAGAATGTACGAAAGGAACATTAGCTCCTGCAGGAAGATTATTAATACTTATTTCAGCACCTGTGAGAAAAAGGGTTTTGTGAAGTTCAACTCGACCTTCATTTCCGATATTTGTTTTTGCATAGTTTGTCATGGTATGTACCTCCATTTTTCTTAGTTTTGTTCTTACAGCCATATAATACTCTGTTAAGCATTCAAATGTAAGTACGCACTTTTTTGTAACTATACATTCAAAAAAGAATGTGTTATAATTTGTTTGGAGGTAAATGCATATGAAGACAAAAGATGAGCTTCCTGTTTGCCCAGTGGCCACAGCAGTGTCACTTGTAGGTGGCAAATGGAAACTTCTTATTATACGAAACTTAAGAATGCGGCCATGGAGATTTAATGAGCTGCAGCGAGATTTGGAAGGTATATCTCAGAAGGTATTGACGGACAGCTTAAGGCAGATGATGGATGATGGTCTTGTATACCGACACGATTATCAAGAAATGCCGCCAAGAGTTGATTACAGTTTAACTGAATTGGGGGAAAAACTGCTGCCGATTATGGATGCGCTGGCAGATTTTGGAAATTATTATAAATCTGCTATTAAGTAAACCATCCGGGACAGGTAAATGTTTATACCTGTCCCTATTGGCTGTTCCAGACTGGATATTATATTCAAATTAAAGCAAAGGGGGAGTGAAATGCATTTTGTTGACGCAAAATGGATTCTGACCGGCAGTGGTGGACACTATGGAATGAATATTTACAGGGGCTGTACTCACGGCTGCATTTATTGTGACAGTAGAAGTAGGTGTTATCAGTTTACGCATCCGTTTGAAGATATTGAGGTAAAGCAGAATGCACCAAAACTTTTGGAAAAGGCACTGAAGTCGAAAAGGAAAAAGTGTATGATCGGAACAGGCGCGATGTCGGATCCATATATGCATTGTGAAGAGAACTTGAGGCTGACAAGAAAATGTCTGGAAATCATTTTGGAGAACGATTTTGGGGTTGCAATTCAGACAAAATCAGATCGTATACTTCGGGATATTGATCTGCTTTCCAAGATCAATCGCTCAGCAAAATGTGTGGTGCAGATGACACTTACAACTTATGATGATGATTTGTGCCGCATATTAGAGCCAAATGTATGTATCACAAAACGCCGTATTGAAGTACTGGAAGAAATGCGTAAGAATGGTATTCCAACGATTGTATGGCTTACGCCAATTTTACCGTTTATCAATGATACAGAAGATAATATCACAGCAATTCTGAATGAGTGTGCAAGAGTTGGTGTGAAGGGCATCATCAATTTTGGTATGGGCTTGACGCTTCGAGAAGGAGACCGTGAATACTATTACGCTGCGCTTGACAGGCATTTTCCAAGGATGAAAGAGCAATATATTAAACAGTATGGGAATGCGTATGAACTGCCAAGTCCGAATGCAAAAGAATTGATGGGGCTATTACAGAGAATATGTAAGGAAAAGGGGATGCTGTCAACTCCGGATGAATGTTTCAGATTTATGCATGAACTGCCGGATAAGTATCGTCAGATGAGTATATTTGATATGTAAAGCGAGGATGATAGTTAGATGATCTCAATTAATACAAAGAGACTTCATCTGCGGAATTTGGCACAAAATGATGCGGATGTAATGTTCGATTACAGAAATAATGAAATATGTGCTCGATATCAGAGAGGGCAGACAAAAGACTTTGAAGGAATTGTGAGCTTAATTGAACGGCGAAAAAATGATGAAATATCAATGACCTCGCCGTGTATGATATCAGTAGCATTAAAAGAAACAAATGAAATGATTGGCGAGATAGTTGTCATGCCAAAGGATAATACATTTTCCATTGGATATACCTTTTCCTATAAATATCATAGACAAGGATATGCCTTTGAAGCGCTGACTGTTTTGATTGAATACCTTCATAATATGGCTCCAGAGTGGGAGTTTATCAGTTTTACGGAATGTGAGAACATACCCAGTATGGAGTTGCTTAAAAAATTGGGATATAAGAATCTTGGCTATGTTCCAAGCATGGATTCGCAGGCATTCGGTAAGTGGACTAAGAAGGCTACAGATGAAGAATTTATTCAGTTGAGAAACCATCAGGGACAGTAAAAAAGCCATTTTACCTGTCCCCGTTGTATCCCTGACGGCAGATTTTATGATACCCAGAGATAAAGAAAGGTCTTGAAAAGAAACTGGATGCGCTGGTAATGAGAGAGCTGTATACGAAGTACAAAATCGCACCAAGCGAAGAAGAACGAGAAAAGGCACGCAGGGAATATTTGGATAGACGAGGTGTACCGGAGAGTTTTCGGTGGTAGTTTCACTTAATCGTAAATGACGGGTGCGTGGCACGCTCCCGTTAGATATGGTTAAGGAGAAATGTGTGTATAGCGTATAATAAAAATACCCGAAATCGGAAATAAAATTCCCCAGAATCAGAAAAGGAATTCCTCGAAATCGGAAAGAGCATCTTGAAACTAAATAACCCATCAGTTATCCTTTGCCTAAGCAATATCAACGATCAACGGCAAAGGAGGAAAGGAAGATGCTTACTATGTCCCAGATCAATTGCATCAGAGATTTAAGCAAACAGGGATACGATATTTCAAAAATCCATACATGTACCGGTGTAGACCGGAAAACAATCCGCAGGTACCTCGAACAGGATGATTTCTCACCAAAGCCACCTGTTGTAAAGCGCAGAACCTCTATCGTCGCACCATACATAGACGTAATTACGGAATGGCTTGAGGAAGACCAGAAACATTGGAGCAAGCAACGGCATACAGCGAAGCGAATTCATGAACGCCTGGTAGAGGAATACGGATTTACCGGAAGCTATGACTCTGTTCAAAAATTTGTTCAACGAATACGAACAGATATCCGCACCAAAGGAACACAGGAACTCGTCTAGGAGCCTGGATGTGCACAGGTTGACTTCGGCGAAGCAGACTTTAACGAAGATACGAATTGTGTCCGCAGAAAGTACCTCACCGTCTCTTTTCCCTATAGCAACGATGGCTTCAACCAGGTTTTTCGCGGAGAGACTGCTGAATGTGTATGTCAGGGCTTACAGGACATCTTTCACTATATCGGAGGTGTGCCGAAACTCCTTATTTTTGATAATGCTACCGGAGTAGGTCACAGGGTTATGGATACAATCACAGAGACAAAATGTTCTCCTGCTTCCGTGCCCACTATGGCTTCCGGATTCGGTTTTGTAATCCACACGCCGGGCATGAAAAAGGGAATGTAGAAAACAAGGTGGGGACAAGCCGACGGAATCTGTTCGTTCCGGTACCAACCTATCATGACATTGAAGAGTTCAACCGATCACTTCTTGATCAGCACAAGAAGAAGGCAGAAGAAAACCATTATAAGAAGGGGACAAAGATCGCCCAACTGTTTGAGGAAGACAAAAAACACTTTCTGCCTCTTCCAACAAAACCATTCAATGTATGCCGGTATGAAACCTGCAGGGCTGATGGATACGGAAAGGTTTGTGTTGATGGAAAACACTTTTACTCCACCAAACCGGAAAATCATAACAAAAACGTTATTGTTGGCATACGCGCTCACTACATTGATGTTTTGGAACCGAACGGAGAACTTCTTGTCCGTCATATGCGCCAGTACGGAGCAACACGCACGGACATAAATGACTATAGCACATCCCTGGAAATGCTCTCCAAAAACATTGGAGCATGGTCAAACAGTGGATTCCGTAAGGATGCACCGCAGCTGATCCGGGACTATATCGACAGTAAGCCTCGCAGTGAACAGAAATCTTGTATCCGTCTGCTCAATGATCTGACAAAGCAGTACGGCTATCAGGCTGCTGTAGATGCATTCGAACAAGCAATTCGTAACAACAGTGTCAACAGATCCGACGCAGCAATTCTTGCAGCACGTATTATCGGGTATGGGATTGATACACCTCCCGAACCAGGCCCGTCGCTTGAAGTTTATGACCAAACGTTCCTTAACGGAATGAATAAGGGAGAGGAGGCTGTTCGATCATGAATCCAGGCACGAACCGTACACAACTCGAAGAGAGCATCCAGTCTTGCTGTAAGTCCTTGTTTCTGACCTCAGCGATTCCGGAACTGATCAAGTCAGAAGGAACACCCAAGCAGGTTGAATACCTTTGTACTGCCCTCCAAAAAGAAGTGATCCGCCGAGAAGAAAACAGACGCAGCCGTTTGGTGAAGCGAGCTCATTTTCCAACATACAAGACATTTGAAGGCTATGAGTATCGCTGTGTAAAGCTGCCTCCTGCATTGTGTAAAGAGGAACTGGAAGGTGCCAGCTTCATAGAGAAAAAACACAATCTTGTTTTATTCGGACCTGTTGGAACAGGTAAAACACATATGGCAATCGCTGTTGGGGTGAATGCCTGCATGAAAGGTTATAAAGTGCGCTTTTACACAGTAACGGAGCTTGTACTTAAACTGGCAGAAGCCAGAAAAAACGGGACTTTAGAGCGGCTTCGCAGCGAGCTGAACAGCTTAGATCTGCTCATTCTGGATGAGTGGGGCTACGTTCCGGTTGATCGGGATGGTTCTCAACTACTCTTTCGTGTGATATCGGACAGTTATGAGAGCAAGAGTCTGTTATTGACGACTAACCTAGAGTTTTCGAAATGGGGAAGCATCTTTACCGATAACCAGATGACAGCGGCAATGCTCGACCGTCTTGTTCACCATGGGCATCTGATCCTTTTTGAAGGGAACAGCTATCGAATGGAGCATGCGCTCATGAAGCAAACAGCACGACAGCCTGGAGCGGGAGCGGTGTCAAGGGACAGTACGCCGGACGTTTCACGTCCGGGCAGCCCTTGACATAAGCGACACGGAATACCCTATTGGGCGAAAGCAGTTTCATCTGCTTTCCTGTTTACCCAGTGAGGGAAGAAGTCCAGGTCGAAGTTTTGAAAAGAACACACATATGTTCTTTCCGAAAGTGGGGAATTCCCCATCCGAAAGTGGGGAATTTTTATTGACAAAACACAGTGTAAATAGTAACATTGTCGTAAACAGGACTTATTATGCTGCTCTTGACAGAGGGAAGGGACATGTTGGATAATCTTTCTGTAATACAAAGTTACGAAATCAAATGGGGGTAAATATATGAGATATCAATGTTTAGATGAAAAATGGACGTTCCGCAGAGGGCTGCTGGATTCCCTCGCCATTCTTCAGTCTGATCCGGGTGAAACGGTGAATCTGCCGCATGACGGTATGATCGGAACTCCTGTGACGCCGGATGCGCCGGCAGAGGCAGATATGGGTTATTTTACCGGTGATCTGACGAATTATACGAAGTATGTCAGGATACCGGAGGAATGGAAAGGCGGCTGTGTCGGGCTGAAGATCGATGGTGCCATGATGAATGCTGCTGTGGAAATCAATGGATATAAAGTGGGTCTGCAGCATTATGGATATGCGCCATTTTACGTGGATCTGACAGATTATGTGACTTTTGGTGCGGATAATCGCATCACAATTAATGTGAACACATCCATGCAGCCCAATTCCCGGTGGTATACGGGATCCGGTCTGTTTCGTGGTGTGAAGCTTTGCCGGGGGCCCAGAGTACATATTGTTCCGGATGGTGTGTTTGTACAGACCAGGGAAGTGGCAGATGGATATGCGTTTCTGGAGGCTCAGGTGGAGGTGCAGAATACCACCCTGGAAAACCGGCTTGCGGAAGTGACGGTGTCGGTGTTCAAAGAGGGGGAGGGCACAGTTTTTGCAAGAACGAAGCGTGTGATCCAGATCAATGCAGGGAAGGAAGAAACGGCGAGACTCAGTCTGACGCTGGCACAGCCGCTTCTGTGGGATGCGGAGCATCCGGAACTGTACAGGGTAAAAGCGGAGGCAGTAAGCCTTGGTGTTTACAGAACTCATTTTGTGAAGGAAGAGATCACGGAAACGGATGAGGCGGAAGTCCTGTTCGGCATCCGGACGATCACTGCGGATGCCATCCGAGGTCTTCGGATCAACGGAAAAACGGTCAAACTGAAAGGCGGCTGTCTGCATCATGATAATGGTCTGCTGGGTTCGGTGTCCCTGTATGAATGTGAGGCAAGGAAGGTTCGGAAACTGAAAGAGGTGGGCTTTAACGCGATCCGTACTGCCCACAATCCGCCGTCAGAGGCGCTTCTGGAAGCCTGCGACCGACTGGGAATGTATGTTTTTGACGAAGCTTTTGATGCCTGGGGAATGGGAAAGCGGGGAGGAGATTATCACCAGTATTTTGCGGAACAGTGGGAGCGGGATCTGACAGCATTTGTGAAAAGAGACCGCACTCATCCATCCGTGATTCTGTGGTCTACTGGAAATGAGATCCCGGAGCGAGGGGGACTGAACAATGGTTATACGCTGGCGACGCGGCTGGCGGATACCATACGCAGACTGGATGGCACGAGACCGGTCAGCAATGGCATCTGCTCTTTATGGAGCGGACTGGATGATTTTCTTGCACAGGGACAGAATCAGGAACAGAATTCTAAGGATGGTCTGGATGCCGCATTGTGGGAGAGAATTACAGAGCCATTTACCAATGGTCTGGATATCGTGGGCTATAATTATATGGAAGATATTTATGAACGGGATCATGAAATGTTCCCGGAAAGAGTTATTCTTGGTTCGGAAAATTTTCCGAAAGAAATAGGATACCGGTGGCCGCTTGTGGAACGCCTCCCCTATGTAATCGGTGAATTTACCTGGACTGCATGGGATTATATTGGGGAAGCCGGGATCGGCAAGGCAGTTTATGTAGAAAAAGATGATCCGCTGGCAGAAAAAGGCCCTTGGGCATTAATGCCTCAGTTTATGTCACCATATCCATGGAGAACGGCCAATGATGCTGATTTTGACATTACGGGCCGTATGATGCCCCAGGGCGCCTACCGAAGTGTGGTTTGGGGAAGTGAAAAGACGTACTTATTCTCCATGCATCCGGAAACCTTTGGCAAAGAGGAGATCATAAGTATGTGGGGATTTCCGGCTGTTCTGTCCAACTGGAATTATGCAGGATATGAAAACCGGCCGGTGGAGCTGGTGGTCTTTTCCGGCGCGGAAGAGGTGGAGCTTTTTGTAAACGGCAGATCTCTGGGCAGAAAAGCAGTAAATCAGGAGAAACCCATGCCGAATACCGTGCGTTTTGAGACAATATATATCCCTGGTAAGGTGGAAGCCGTCAGCTATCGGGGCGGTAAGGAAATCAGCAGGGATCTGTTACAGACATCCCGAAAGCCTGCAGGTATCAGGCTTCATCCTGAAAAAACGGAACTGGCGGCAGATGGTCATGACCTTCTTTATATAGGAATTGATATCGTGGATCCGGAAGGAGTTGTGGTTACAGATGCATCTGTGACACTCCGAGCCGGTGTGTCAGGCTGCGCAGAACTGGCCGGATTTGGCACAGGTAATCCAGTGACGGATGAAAATTATACGGAAGGAGAAACGGTAAGTTACAGGGGACATGCGATGGCTGTCCTGCGTGCCGGATATGAGAATGGCACAGCGATATTTACCATATCGGGAATGGATCTGGAGGAAAAACAGTTTGTCTTTTCTGTGGTTTGATGACAGTAATAATGTATGATGATGGAGGATTGTATCATGAGTAAGAAACAGGCATTTAACCCTTATCTTCCGTCCTGGGAATTTGTCCCGGACGGAGAACCCCACGTATTTGATGGACGTGTCTATATTTACGGATCACACGATTTCTACAACGGAGACGTATTCTGTATGGGAGATTATGTGTGCTGGTCCGCTGATATCCATGATCTGGGGAACTGGAGATATGAGGGAGTCATATACAAAAGAAATGAGGATCCCGGAAATCCTGACGGTGAAGGATGCCTCTACGCCCCGGATGTGACAAAAGGTCCGGACGGAAGATATTATCTGTATTATGTAGTCTCCAATCTGCAGGTTGTCTCTGTGGCAGTCTGTGATGAGCCGGCGGGAAAGTATACCTTCCTGGGCTACGTTCACGATCAGGAAAACCGCCGGATCGGAGAGCGTGAGGGTGATGAGCCCCAGTTTGATCCGGGTGTTCTGACAGAAGGAGATAAAACATATCTGTATACCGGCTTCTGCGGACGTGGGGACAAGTCCAGACACGGTGCCATGGGAATGCTGCTCGGTCGCGATATGCTTACTGTCCTTGAGGGGCCGGTGATCGTGGCCCCCGGCTGTGAGTACAGTGAGGGTACCGGATTCGAGGGTCATGAATATTTTGAAGCGGCATCCATCCGGAAGAAGGACGATCTCTATCTTCTGATCTATTCCTCAGTTGTGATGCATGAACTCTGTTATGCGTACAGCAAGTCTCCGCTGGAGGGATTTCAGTATGGAGGAGTGCTGAACAGCAATGTGGATCTGGGAATTGATACGTATAAACCGGCAGACCGTCCGGCAGCCTTCGGAGCAAACAATCACGGAAGTATCGTGGAAATGAACGGGGACTGGTATATTTTTTATCACAGACATACCAACGGTACCTGGTTCTCCAGGCAGGGATGTGCAGAAAAACTGCCTATTCGTGAAGATGGACTGTTTGGGCAGGCAGAGCTTACCTCCTGCGGCCTGAACGGCGGGCCCCTTGCCGGAGAAGGTTATTATCCCTCCTGTATTGCATGCCATCTGTTTACCGACCGACCGGTGATCTATGTGGGAGACAGTGATAAACCGGAATATGTCAATGGCTCATTTCCGAAGATCGTTAAAGAAGGATGGGACGGAGACCAGAATGAAGGCTACATCACCAATATGTATGATCAGTGTACTGCGGGCTTCCGTTATTTTGATCTGAGTCATGTGTCGGAGATTACACTGACGATCCGTGGATATGCATATGGCAGTATGGAGATCCGAACTTCATTTGAGGGATCGGCGGTAAAAACGATCCCCCTGCACTACTCTAATATCTGGAGAGATATCAAAACAGAGATTAAGCTTCCGGAAGGAGCAGATTCTCTTTATTTTACCTACCGGGGACCTGGAAGTGCCAGCTTTAAGGGATTTACATTGAAATGAGAACTGTTGATAGACAGGCAATTCCCAACTTTATTTGGCGGATACGTCACACTGACGAAATGCGGGATATTTTGAAAGTTGACTCTGAACAGCTATGATAAACTGGAGAAAGTCAGGGGGCAGCAATGTGTGAGTCACGGAACCTGTCTGCCTGTGAAAGGAGTGACAGCTGCTATGATGGATGTAGTTGTAAGAAAAAGCAGAGCGATCCGCAGCATTTATGAGCAGGATCGTGCGCTGTTTCTGGAATCGGAACAGGGACTGATCCGGATCTGGCCTCAGACAGACCGTATCATTCGTGTATCCTATACAGAAAATGGAGTATTTCCGGAGAATTAGGGAGAAGAATATGAGGATCTGTCAGGGAAAGAAAAGAGGGCAGCCTGGACGTGGTCCGAGGGACAGGAGATTCTGGTTCAGACAGAAGAATTGAGAGTTCGGGTGAACAGGGAGACAGGTTCACTAATTTATGAGGAAAAAGATGGTTCTTTATTGCTGGCAGAAGCGGATGCGATGAGCAAACAGGTGGAAGAATTTCCGTATTTCCGGCCGGTGGACGGAGAGGCACAGACGGCACAGATCAAAACCGTGGATGGAGTGAAACAGAAAGTACTTGAAACTGCCAGAGAATATGACAGGATGCTTTATCACACACGTCTTTCATTAAAATTTAATGAACCAGCGGGACAGGTAAAATGGCTTTTTTATTGTCCCACTGGATCACCTAATTTAACTCTACGATCCGTCTACTGTAATCGAAGTGGATTGTTTTCTTTGAATCTGATCAAGGGAATTGATGACCGAAATGGCGGATATGACAATACAAAAGGTCGTGTATTGAAAAGCATAGATTCTGATGGT
>JAQYOU010000133.1 GCA_028727105.1 bacterium | reverse complement strand
AGGGAATGTGAAGCACCATGTATTGCAGTGTACTTTGGAGCGGCTGGTACTTAGTGACCGTATTTTGGTCACTTATGTACCACTGCCAGCGACAAGTAGCGAGAGCGTGCCTGCAATACATGTGCTCACATGACCGTGAAGATAACATAAACAGTTTCGCAATTGACTGGATAATTATTCGAGGAGGAAACGAGTATGGGAGATTACACAGATATCCCGCGCACATCCGCACTTTTAGACGATGACCTGAGAGGACAGATCAGGGGCGTGTTCGGAAAGCTGACAGAGGATCTTACGATCGTTGCGATCGTAGATGCTGCCGAAGAGAAGAGCCGGGAATTACTTTCTTTGCTCTTTGATGTGGAGACACTGGGGGAGCATGTATCTGTTCAGGTGTATGAAAAAGGTGAAAATACACAGCTGCAGGCAGAATTTGATCCGGACGGCCGCACCCCTGCCATGGGGCTGTATCAGGACGGAGCATACACAGGCGTGGCGTTTTACGGTGTTCCCGGCGGTAAGGAGATGAATTCCTTTGTGCTGGGCTGCTACAATGTGGCAGGACCCGGTCAGCCGGTGGATAAGTGGACACAGAAGAAGCTTACAAAGCTGAAAAAGGATTCGGATATGAAGATCTTTGTGTCTCTGGCATGCCATCACTGCGCGGCAACCGTCATCGGAGCCCAGCATCTGGCAGCCATGAGCCTGAAGCTGACCGCTACGATGATCGATGCGAACCTCTATCCGGACCTTGTGGAAAAATACAAGATCGAGCGAGTACCGATGGTCGTCATCAATGAAGAGAAGACGCTTTTGGGCGAGAAATCCATGGAAGATCTGGCGGCGATCCTGGAGTAGGTTGACATTTATTACGACACTCTATATAATAGCGTTTGTACAGCGATTGATAGGACTGTACAGACGCTATTTATACATAGGCTAGGGGTGTCCCTGCGTGGGGCTGAGATGAAGAAACCCTTATTACTTGACCCGGATCATACCGGCGTAAGGAAGCAGGATTGAGTAAAGAACAAAAGAAATGGTTTTTTCGTTCATAGTTTCAGTTTGAACCCCTCCTAAAAGAAAAGGAGGCTTTTTTATGTGGAAAATGTTTGCTACCCAGTATGTAAATGACTGGGATGAGGTATGCTATCAGCCGACCGTGCTTGGCTATGCAGCGCTGATCGTCGTTGGACTCATTTGTGTCGGGCTGGCACTTTGGATCGTGAGCCGTAGTAAGAAGGGCGGCATGCACATCACTACAAGGCAGATCATGTTTTCTGCCATGGCCATGGCACTTGGAACCGTGACATCCATGATCAAGCTGTTTGACGCTCCGATGGGCGGTTCTGTCACACTGTGCAGTATGTTATTTGTGGTTTTGATCGGTTACTGGTATGGAGCGAAGGTCGGTATTCTGACCGGTGTGGCTTATGGAATCTTACAGCTGATCATTGACCCGTATATCCTGAGTTTGCCCCAGATGTTCGTAGACTACCCGCTGGCATTTGGTGCTCTTGGAATGTCCGGATTTTTTGCAAACAGCAAACATGGTTTACAGAAGGGATATCTCTTGGGCATTTTCGGGCGTTGGGTATTTGCATTCCTGTCCGGCTATATCTTCTTTGCATACTATGCATGGGATGGCTGGAATCCGGCTGCATACTCGGCAGTATATAATTTAAGCTATATCGGTATCGAGGGTGTGATCACGTTGATCCTGATCTCCCTGCCGCCGGTAAAGAATGCGCTTTTAGCTGTGAAAAAACTGGCACTGGACGAGTAGTGTACTGACAGATGATGGAGGAAAAGTTTTGGAAGAGTTACGACAGGAAAATAAAATGGGAACGATGCCCGAGGGCAGGCTTCTTTTCAGCATGTCGCTGCCGATGATGATATCGATGCTGGTGCAGGCGATGTATAACGTGGTGGACAGCATCTTTGTATCCCGTATCGGCGAAAATGCGCTGACAGCCGTGTCGCTGGCGTTCCCGCTTCAGACACTTTTGATCGCCATCGGAGCCGGAACCGGCGTGGGCGTGAATTCACTTTTATCAAAATCCCTGGGCGAAAAGGATTACGAGAAGGCAAATAAGACGGCCATGAACGGTATCTTTCTCTTTGCCATCAGCTATGTGATATCTGCCTTGATCGGTATTTTTGCGGTCCGACCGTTCTATGCCAGCCAGATCAAGGATGCACCGATAGAGATCATGGATATGGGTATCCGGTATCTGACGATCGTCATGGTGGCATCCTTTGGCCTTTATGCGCAGTTTATTTTTGAGCGTCTGCTGCAGGCAACCGGAAGAACCTTCTTCTCCATGGTGTCCCAGATGGCAGGTGCGATCATCAATATTATTTTGGATCCGATCCTGATCTTTGGTTATTTCGGTCTGCCGCGGATGGGTGTTGCAGGAGCCGCGGTTGCTACGGTCATCGGCCAGATCGTTGGCGGTCTGATCGCCCTTGTTTATAATGTAAAGAAAAATGATGATATTACCCTGAGCGTTCGCGGCTTCCGCCCGGACGGGCACATCATCGCCACGATCTACAAGGTGGGCTTTCCGTCCATCATCATGCAGTCCATCGGCTCCGTGATGACCTACGGTATGAACCTGATCCTGGTGGGCCTGTCATCCACGGCAGCAGCTGTGTTCGGCGTTTACTTCAAACTGCAGAGCTTTTTCTTCATGCCGGTATTCGGCCTGAACAACGGCATCATCCCCATCGTGGCCTTCAATTACGGAGCAAAGAAAAAACATCGTATGATCCGCACGATCAAGTGGGGAATGCTCATTGCGTTCTGTTTCCTGTTAACGGGCTTTGTCGTGTTCGAGACACTTCCGGGACAGCTGCTCCTGATGTTTGACGCCTCAGAAAATATGCTTGGCATCGGCACACAGGCACTGCGCATCATCGCCTTCCATTTCCTCATCGCGTGGTTTTGTATTGTGGCAGGTTCTGTGTTCCAGGCAGTGGGCAACGGCATGTACAGTCTGTATGTGTCCGTGGCAAGACAGCTTGTTGTTTTGCTTCCGGCGGCATACATCCTGGCAAAGATCGGTGGTCTGGATCTGATCTGGTGGAGCTTTCCCATCGCAGAGCTGATGTCCTGTCTGATCTCTGCCATCTGCCTGATCCTGACCTATCGCAGGGTGATCAAGCCCTTGCCGGATGAAGTGTAACCCGGTTGGAGGGCAAAGGGTCCGCTTTGAAATATGAACAAAATGTAAACAAAAAGTTCACATAATATTCAACTGACTGACAAGAATTGTTCATAACCGTTGGATATACTATAAGCATCACAACAAGTGATACACACACGAGTAACTTTTTCAATTTTTCATAACTCTCCCCTTTAAGAACGCCGATGCAGATGCATGGGCGTTCATTTTGTATATAGAAGAGAAAAAACGGATAAACTTTATGTAAAAAATGCCGATACATAGGTTGTTACATAGGGACAAACGTGGATCTGCAGGCGATTTATAGAAAAACAATTTGACGAAATGCCATTGATTGCGTATGATAAGAGTAACAAGATTAATTTGTAATGTCAGGAAAGCGAGGTGGTCGCATGAATTTCCGCAAGGTATCAGATCGGGAGCTCCGATGCAGCGTATCCGTTGAGGAGATCCGGGCGAAGGGTCTGGAGGTCAGCGACCTTCTGAAACGGTCGGAAAAGACCTATGAATTTTTTGAATATCTGGTCCAGGAAGGACAGGAAGAGACCGGTTTTGAAAAAAGCGGTCCGATGTCCGTAGAGGGGATCTTTTTAAATGGTATGCTGGAGCTGATCTTCCGTTCTGTGGATGAGGAAGAGGCGGACGACTGGGAGGACAGAGAGGTTGAGGAAGCATTTTACGATGCACCTGCTCCATCACTGCCGGATATTGATCCGGAAAGCGGAGAGGCGCTGAAGCTTGTTCAGGTGCGCTTTGCATCGGCAGGACTGCTCTACCGTTTCTGTCAGCTGTTTCCCTTTGCAGACAAGGTGCCGAGCTCTCTTTATCAGGCAGACGGTCAGTATGTGTTGATCCTGGATATGGATGACTGCACGAAATCAGAGATCGGTGCATTTTGCATGCTGGCAAACGAATATGGAACGGAGAGTACGTACGGTGACCTGCAGGCCAGTCAGGTCATGGAGCACGGCAGACATATCTGTGACGATGCGGTATACCGCATTCACGAGATGAAGCCGGTAGAACAATAGAAATTAAATAAACTTCATATGTTCTTTTTTTCCTTGAAAGCAGGCAGTGATGCCTGCTTTTTTACGTCAATTTTACAGATACTTTACATGAATGCGATAGTTGAGAAACAGAGGGGGTGCTAGAATAAAATAGAAAAAGACTGAGTGAATGAGAGGAATAATTGCAAAGGTCAAAGATTGCAGATAAGGATGAGGATATTACAGATGGCTTGGAACCGTTGGATACAATGGTTGATCGATCATTTGGAAAAACTGAAAAAAGAAGAAACTACGATAGGAGACATGAATCAGATGAAACAGGAAGAAAAGAAAACAAAAAAAACAGCAGCTCCAACCTATATGATGAACCGGGAATTATCATGGCTGAAGTTTAATGAAAGGGTATTGAATGAAGCGGGAAATCCGAGAGTACCTTTGGCGGAAAGATTAACATTTGCTTCCATTTACCAGTCTAATCTGGATGAATTTTACAGAGTAAGGGTAGGTACCCTGATGGATCAGATGGAAGCTTCAGAGGTCATACGCGAAAATAAGACGAATATGACCAGCGAGGAGCAGGTAAAAGCGATCATAAAAGCAACCCGGGAACTGGATCATAAAAAAGAGATCATCTATGAACAGCTCATGGGCGAGCTGGAGCCGAAGGGGATCCGCCTGATCAACTTCAACAAATTATCTGCAGAAGAAGGAAAACTGCTGGAAACCTATTTTGACCATCAGATCGCACCCTATCTGTCAGCAAATATTGTGAGCAAACAGCAGCCGTTTCCCTTTTTGAATAACAAAGATATCTATGCTGTGGCACTGTTGGAGACAAAGGGAGGAAAGACAAAAACTGCCATCATTCCCTGCAGTAATAACGTATTTCGCAGACTGATCGACATACCGACCAGAAAAGGGACATTTATGCTTTCGGAGGAACTGATCCTGCATTTTCTTCCGAAGATGTTCAAAAACTATGAAGTGAAAGAAAAATCATTGCTGCGTATCACAAGAAATGCAGATATTGATACGGAGACGATCTATGATGAAGACCTGGACTACAGGGATGCGATGGAGAACCTGATCAAGCAGAGAAAGAGAATGAACCCGGTAAGGATGGAGCTTTCCAGAGCATTGAATAAAAAAATGGTCCGTGCGCTGTGCAAGGATCTTGGTGTAGAGAAGGATCATGTATTTTTATCCCGCGTACCGCTGGATATGTCATTTGTATTTGCTATTCAGAGTTATCTGAAAGATACCGATCAGGAAGGACTCTTTTACCAGAGACGTACGCCGCGAATGACACCCCGGTTAGATCCGAACCAGCGCCTGATCCCGCAGATCATGGAGAAGGATGTGCTGTTATCCTATCCATTTGAGAGTATCAAGCCGTTTATCAATCTGCTTTACGAGGCAGCAAGAGATGACAGCGTGGTATCCATCAAGATGACATTATATCGACTGGCAAATAAGAGTCAGATCGTAGATGCGCTGGTGGAGGCTGCCGAGAACGGGAAAGAAGTAGTTGTATTAGTAGAGCTTCGTGCACGATTTGATGAGGAAAGCAACATTTCTTACTCAAGAATTCTGGAAGAAGCAGGATGCAGAGTGATCTATGGATTAAACGGATATAAAGTCCACTCAAAGCTGTGCCTGATCTCCAGAAAAACAGATGAGGGCATTTCTTATCTTACCCAGATCGGAACGGGAAATTACAATGAGAAAACAGCCGCACTGTACACGGATCTGTCGCTGATCACGGCAAATCAGAAGATCGGAAAAGAAGCAGCCGAAGTATTTGCAGCATTGCTGCGGGGTGAAGTGGTAGAAGAGACAAATGCTCTTTTGGTTGCGCCCAAGTGTCTGCAGAATAAAGTGCTGGATATGATCGATGAGGAGATCGCCCATGTGAAGAATGGCGAAGAAGGCTATGTGGGTGTGAAGATCAATTCTCTGACGGACAAGGTGATCATTGATAAGCTGATAGAGGCTTCACAGGCCGGTGTAAAGATCGAAATGATCGTTCGCGGAATCTGTTGTCTGATCCCTGAAGTGAAAGGCTATACGGACAATATAAAAGTCATAAGCATTGTGGGACGTTTTCTGGAGCATTCCAGAATTTACCGGTTCGGAACAAAAGAGCGGGAAAAAGTGTACATTGCGTCCGCTGATTTCATGACAAGAAATACGGTCCGAAGAGTTGAGGTGGCAGCTCCGATCCTGGATGAGGAGATCAAAAAGCGCATTGACTGGATGTTTGAAACGATGATGAATGACGACGAAAAAGGAAAAGCTCTGACATCAAAAGGAACCTATGAAGATCGTGGATCAAAGGCGATCACGCTCAATTCACAGGAGATGTTTTATGCTGTGGCCTATGGTGATGCAGAAAAAGAAAAGACAGCAACAGAGAAGTGAAGCGGGTGTGAAAAGTGAATGATAAGGAATAAAGGGGAAAAATAAAGGAAAAATAATATGGCAAAGAAGAATGCAAGGGAAAAACTGATGCAGGAGCTGCTGGCTCCTGAGTACCGGTTAAAGTGCGAGTACGCGATACATATCATAGAATTGAAGCTGGAGATGCTCATGGAACAGTTCTATGTGGAATGCGGACGACCGGTGATCAGCAGCATCACGAGCCGTATTAAGCCGCTGGAACCGCAAGAAGAAGCGTGAGCGGATGCCTGGGATGTGATGTGGGAGCGTACATGCAGATCAGGTAAAAAACGAAAGGAACAAACGGCAAATGGTCTACGAGATCACAACCGGTCTGCCGGAGGCGGATCTGGAGCTTTTGAAGGAAAAACAGGCATCGGCACTGATCGTTACGGACAGCAGGGAAGCGCTGCTTTTGTTAAAAGAGCTTGGTTTTGGAGAAGAGTGGGAGCTTTTGCTGGCAGAGGTCTACTTCTGTAAGGTAGAGGCAGAGCAGGAATATTTCTGCGGGTCACTGGCGATACCGAATGCGGTGGATCTGCTTGGCAGTCGTTACCGACTTCTGTTTTTTATCAATAAACAGTATGTGCTTCTGGTCAGTGAGGACGGCTACGGCAAACGGCTGTCCGAGCATCTGCGCAGCCGGAAGCTGACGGCCCAGACAACAACGGAAAAGGTACTTTCCATGATATTGGCAGATATCATTGCAAAAGACAATGTGATCCTGGAAAAATTTGAGCGGGAGCTGATGGAGATGGAGGAGGAAGCCATGCGCCGTCAGACTGATCTGTTCTTAAAGCACATGATCCGGGTGAGAAAGCAGCTGCTGACGCTGCGGGGGTACTATGAGCAGTTCATGGAGGTGTGCCGGGAGCTGGAGGAAAATGAGAACGATCTGTTTGCAAAAAAGCAGCTCAAATATTTCGGAAATATCAGTGACCGTGCAGAGCGCCTGCTGCACCGCTGCATCCATCTGATCGACTATGCGGGACAGGTCAAGGACGTCTATCAGGGGCAGGTGGATGCGCGCCAGAACCGCAACATGCAGTATCTGACTGTGGTATCCACGATCTTTTTCCCACTGACACTCATCACCGGCTGGTACGGCATGAATTTTGAGAACATGCCGGAGCTGGCTCACGGCTACCCTTATGTGGTGGCCATCAGTGTGCTGGTGGTGATCATCTGTATCTGGATCTTCAAGAAAAAGAAGATCATCTAGGCGGTGCATGGGCAGATTCGCGGCAATCTAACAGTCATTTGACCTAAATTTTACATGGGCTTTACAAAATTTTACCTCGGCAGGATAGCAGCCTTTTTGTTCTCTTGTTACGATAATAGCAAATACAAAAGAAGTGAGGAAGGATAAAGAACCATGAACGAGACGATAAAAGTGATCTTCGGTCTGATCGGAGGTCTGGCGCTCTTTTTGTACGGCATGAACAGCATGAGTGATGCTCTGCAAAAAGCAGCAGGCGAGCGCATGAAAAAAATACTGGGATTTTTAACGAGAAATCCGGTGATGGGTGTGCTGGCAGGCGCACTTGTGACGGCAGTTTTGCAGAGTTCATCAGCAACCACAGTCATGGTGATCGGTTTTGTCAGCGCGGGACTGATGAGCCTGCCCCAGGCGATCTCCGTGATCTTTGGAGCAAATATCGGAACGACCATGACGGCACAGCTCATGGCGTTTAAGATCAGTAATTATATCTACCCGATCATATTTATTGGTTTCTTGCTCAACTTTGTAAGTAAAAAAGAAAAAGTAAAAAATGTCGGTATGGTCATCTTTTCCTTTGGACTCTTATTTGAAGGAATCGAGATCATGGGCGGTGTCATGAAGCCTTTGGCCGGAAGCCCGATCTTTACGGATCTGATGGGTAAGGTGACACAGATCCCGGTACTGGGTGTGCTGCTTGGTATGGTGATGACACTGGTGGTACAGAGTTCCTCCGCAACGATCGCAGTGCTGCAGAATTTTGCATCCCAGGCAGGAGCGGATGGTATTCACAGCGTGATCGGCCTGACCGGTGCGATCCCGATCCTGCTTGGTGATAACATCGGTACGACGATCACGGCGCTTTTAGCATCCATCGGACAGTCCAAAAATGCAAAGCGTACAGCGGTGGCACACAGTGTGTTCAACATCAGCGGAAGCGTGCTGTTTTTATTCCTGATCAGGCCGCTGGCAGCTTTTGTGGAGTGGGTTTCCCCGAAGGGAGCGGAGCTGGAGGTGATCTCCAGACAGATCGCAAACGCCCATACCACCTTTAACATTTGCTGTACACTGATCTGGCTGCCCCTCATCCCCGTGATGGTAAAGATCGTGACGTTTTTAGTAAGGGGCAAAAAGGAGGAGACTGTCAGCCAGCTGGAGCCGAAATATCTGGATGACAAGGTGCTGGGACAGCCCATGGCAGCCATGTATCTCTTATCTCAGGAGATCAGCCGCCTGTCGGAGTATGCGGCAGATATGATCGGCTATGCACAGGATGCGCTGGTGGGCAAGGAGCCGGTGGCAGCACAGCAGAACTATACGAACGCTCATGAGATCGTCAAGAGCCTGCAGGAGCATATCTCCAACTATATTACGCGTCTGTTCTCCGGCGGTGGACTCACGGAGAGTCAGTCAGAGCAGACAGCGGGACTGCTGTTCGTAACGAACAATATGGATCGTGTGGCAGATCGCTGTGAGGAGATCAATGCGGCTACGCAAAGATTCAGCGAGGAGGGCAAAAAGCTGTCCAAGGAGGCGCGAGATGAGGTGCGCCGCTGCTTTAAGATCGCAAATAATCTGTTTTCCGCATCCATGGAGGCCGTGACATTAGGTGACGAACAGATCGCAGCTAAGGTGACAAAGGAGAAAAAACGCATGCGCAAGGCGCAGAAGAATTGTAATAAGGCTCATCTTTCCCGCGTGAAGGATAAAGCATGTGATGCGAGTATGACTGCTGCTTATTCAGATATTCTCTATAACCTGGACCGTATCGCAGATAATTGTGTCGGTATTGCGGAGGAGGCCATGGATCACGTGACGCTGGTGCGGCTGGAGGATCTGGAAGATACAGTGCGCGAGCAGATGGCAGAACAGATAGGAGCGTTGTCATGAAAAAGAAGTGGAAAAAGAGAGTGGTGATCGCGGGTGTCAGTATGGCGGTTTGTTTCACATTTACAGGCTGCGGCGATCAGGCGCAGATGGATCGTGGAAGCTATTCCGGAGAGATCCATGCCTATGTCAGAGAAGAAGAATCCGGAACACGTGCAGAGTTTGAACAGCTGGTAAAGACGAATGGGGCCGGAGCGAAGGATGTAGCGCTTTCCACAGAGGAGATGCTGGAATGGATGGCACGGGATCAGACAGCGATCGGCTATGCTGCATATTCTGCCAGTGTTTTGGGCACGGCAGCAAATGATTCGTTTGTATCCATCTTATCTGTAGATGGAATTCCGGCATCTGCGGAGACAATTAAAAATGAAAAGTATCCCTTGTGCAGAGATTATCTTTTGGCGTATAGCGGCGAACTGTCTGATCTTGCAGCAGATTTTATCCGCTATGTAAAGGGTGCGGGACAGGAGGTCGTACAGCAAAGCTGTGTACCTGTGCACAAGGCGACCAGCTTTCTGTCAGACCGATCCGCCGGGACTCTTTGTATTCGCGGATCATCCTCCATCGCACCGATGATGGAAGAACTGGTGAAGGATTATCAGACCTATAACCGGAATGCAAAGATCACAGTCACATCCAGCGACTCGGGAGACGGCCTGACAGCCGCGATCCGGGGCGAATGTGATCTTGCCATGAGCTCTCGTGAATTAAAGGACTATGAGAAAGAATTGTTATCCTTGGAGACGATCGGAAGAGATGCGATCGTGATGATCGTTAACCGGGATAATGGGATCAATCAACTTTCATTGAAAGAAGTAAAACAGATCTATGATGGAAAGCTGAAGGATTGGAGCGAGCTGTAATGGCTCGCTCTTTTTGCTGTGCAGGAAACCGGAAATCAGAGCTTTCTGTATTTATGCGTTTAAGAATATCTGAAAATGCGCATACCTAATAGAAGATGTATATGATGGATATAAATGACCGAATCTGACTGAATCTGACCGAAATTGTGCACTATAGCTAAAAAAGAACGGAGAGATTTGTGAATTAGTTTGATTGATTTTGACTGATTTTGGAGCTATAATAGGTTCAACAGTTAAGAACGAACGGAGGGAATGAAAATGATCTATACTGTAACATTTAATCCATCTCTGGATTATATTGTTTCCGTTGATGATTTTCAGCTGGGCATGACGAATCGCACCGACTCGGAGCTGATGCTGCCGGGCGGAAAGGGGATCAACGTGTCGACGGTACTGGGAAATCTTGGAATCCCAAGTACGGCGTTGGGATTCGTTGCCGGATTTACCGGAGATGAGATCGTGCGCAGAGTCGAGCAGATGAACGTCCAGTCGGATTTCATCCGGGTGGAAAACGGGATCTCACGCATCAATGTGAAGCTGAAGTCCATCGACGGAACGGAGATCAACGGGGCAGGCCCGGAGATCGGAGAAAACATGATCGCACTTTTGATGGAAAAGCTGGAGAAGCTAAATGAGGGAGACATCCTGGTGCTGGCAGGAAGCATTCCGACGTCCATGCCGGATGACATGTACAAACGGATCATGGAGACACTGGAGGGCAGAGGTGTCATGATCGTTGTGGACGCAACGAAGGATCTGTTGTTAAATGTGCTTCCTCATCATCCGTTTTTGATCAAGCCCAACAATCACGAGCTGGGCGAGATCTTTGGAGTCACACTGATGACAAGAGAAGCAGTTGTACCCTATGCGAAGAAGCTGCAGGAGATGGGCGCAAGAAACGTGCTGGTATCCATGGCAGGCGAGGGCGCGGTGCTTGTGACGGCAGACGGACAGGTTTTTTCTACACCGGCACCGAAGGGAATCCTGGTGAACGGTGTGGGCGCAGGAGATTCCATGGTGGCGGGATTTCTTGCAGGATGGATGGAGCAGACCGCTTACCGGCACGCGTTTTACATGGGCGTAGCCGCCGGAAGCGCAAGTGCATTTTCCGAGTATCTGGCAACCAGACCGGAAGTGGAAGCAGTGTATGAGGCACTGACAAAAAATAGCGAATCGGAGGAGATGAAGGGATGAGGATCACAGATTTATTAGACAAGCGCAGCATTTGTCTGGACGGCGCACCGGGAAACAAAAGCGAAGCTTTGGACCAGATGGTAGCCCTGATGGTAAAAAGCGGAAAGATCAATGATGAGGAAGGCTATCGCAAGCAGGTGTATGCAAGAGAAGAAGAAAGTACCACCGGCATTGGTGAAGGGATCGCGATCCCTCACGGAAAATGTGATGCGGTAAGCAAGCCGGGACTGGCAGCCATGGTGGTAAAAAACGGCGTGGATTTTGATGCACTGGACGGCGAGCCGGTGAACCTGATCTTTTTGATCGCAGCACCCAACACCGGGGACAACATCCATCTGGATGTGCTCAGCAAGCTGTCTGTGCTTTTGATGGATGAGGAATTTACCGAGAGCCTGAAACAGGCTGCTTCTGTTGATGAATTTCTTGCGATCATCGACAAGGCAGACGCAGAGAAAAACGGCATCGATGAGCGCCTTGCAGATACAGGATCCGCAGAAAAAGCGCAGCATAAGCTTCTGGCAGTTACCTCCTGTCCCACCGGTATCGCGCATACCTACATGGCAGCGGAGGGAATCGAAAAGGCAGCAAAAGCCCATGATTGCTTTGTAAAGGTAGAGACCAGAGGCTCCGGCGGAGCAAAAAATGTCCTGACAGACAAGGAGATCGCAGAGGCAGACTGCATTATCATCGCGGCGGACGCACAGGTTCCCATGAGCCGTTTTGAAGGCAAAAAGGTCATCATCCGTCAGGTTTCCGATGGCATCAGCAAGGCCAATGAGCTGGTGGAGCTGGCTATTTCCGGTAATGTACCGGTATATCATGACGCATCCGCACCTGCGCAGCAGCAGACACAGAAGAGCGGAGGCGCAGGACACAAGATCTACACCTATCTGATGAACGGTGTTTCCCACATGCTTCCCTTCGTTGTGGGCGGTGGAATCCTGATCGCCCTGGCATTTTTGATCGATGGTTTATGTGTAGATCTGAATTCACTTCCGGAAGACTTGCGCGGAAACTTTGGTACGATCACTCCGGTAGCAGCACTGTTAAAGGGAATCGGCGGAACCGCTTTCGGTTTCATGCTTCCGATCCTCGCAGGATTTATCGGTATGGCGATCGGTGATCGTCCGGCGCTGGCCCTTGGTTTCGTAGGCGGCATGATGGCGGCAAACGGAAAATCCGGTTTCCTCGGCGCACTGGTTGCAGGTTTTGTGGCAGGTTATGTGATTCGTTTACTGAGAAAAGCCTGTGAAAAACTGCCGGAGGCAATTGAAAAGATCGCACCGGTGCTGTTGTACCCTGTATTTGGAATCCTGATCATAGGATTGTTTATGACCTTTATCGTAGAGCCTGTCATGGGCGGCATCAATACCGGATTGAACAATATGTTATCCACCATGGGACAGACCAGTAAGATCGCTCTTGGACTGATACTTGGTGGAATGATGGCCATCGACATGGGCGGCCCCTTCAACAAGGCAGCGTATGTATTCGGAACCGCAGCCATCGCAGCAGGAAATTATGATATCATGGCAGCAGTTATGGTTGGCGGTATGACGCCTCCCTGTGCCATCGCACTGGCAACACTGTTATTTAAGAATAAGTTTACGAAGGAAGAGCGCGAGGCAGGCCCTACCAACTTTATCATGGGACTGGCATTCATCACAGAGGGTGCGATCCCCTATGCGGCATCTGATCCGCTGCACGTGCTTCCCGCATGTATCGCAGGATCTGCAGTAGCAGGAGCCATCTCCATGGCATTCCAGTGTACACTCATGGCACCCCACGGAGGAATTTTCGTATTCATGGTTGTGGGCAACGCATGGATGTATCTGGTGGCACTGTTAGTTGGAACCGCAGTTTCCACAGCTTTACTTGGCATTTTAAAGAAAAGTGTAGTATAATCAATAAAAAAAGGAGGACGTCACAATGAGAGAATTCAAGTATGTAATCACAGATCCCGAGGGCATCCATGCACGCCCGGCAGGGGACCTCGTAAAAGAGGCAAAAAAGTATGAGTGCAAGATCACGCTGACAAAGGACGGAAAGAGCGGGGACTGCAAGAAAATTTTCGGCATTATGGGTCTTGCCGTAAAGAACGGAAATGAAGTAACCATGACCTTTGACGGCGCGGATGAAGACGTGGCATGTGAGGCTGTCGAGGCATTTATGAAGGCAAACCTGTAGGAGAGCAGCTATGCAGATATTTGAAGGAAAAAGTGTTTTTGGCGGGATCGCGATGGGCAAGATCCGTGTTTACAAAAAGGATCAGCAGCAGGTAAAACGCCAGAAGATCGAGGACGAGGAAGCAGAGGTTTCCCGTTATCAGAGTGCGCGGGATGAAGCCATGAGTCAGCTGCAGGAGCTGTACGACAAGGCGCTTCGGGAGATCGGCGAAGCAAATGCAGCCATTTTTGAAGTGCATCAGATGATGCTGGAGGATGACGATTATAATGAATCCGTAGAAAACATCATCCGAACGGAGCATGTGAACGCAGAGTATGCGGTGGCATCTACCGGGGATAACTTTGCAGGCATGTTTGCCGCCATGGATGACGACTATATGCGCGGACGTGCTGCCGATGTGAAGGATATTTCGGAACGTGTGCTGGGAATCTTAAACGGTTCCGCAGGTGCTTCGGTTGCAGCAGATGAGCCCGCGATCATCGTGGCAGACGATCTGGCTCCTTCAGAGACGGTGCAGATGGACAAGAGTAAGGTACTCTCGTTTGTCACTGTACACGGATCACTGAATTCTCACACGGCGATCCTGGCACGGACCATGAGCATTCCGGCCCTTGTGGGCACGAACCTGACACCGGATGAATCGGTGGACGGCAAATTCGCGGTTGTGGACGGCGCAGCGGGAAAGCTTTACGTGGAGCCGGACGAAGAGACCATGAAAGAGCTGCAGGAAAAGCAGCGGGAATTTATCGAGCAGAAAGAACTGTTGGAAACCTTAAAGGGCAAAGAAAACGTGACCCTGGACGGACAAAAGATCATGCTCTACGCAAACATCGGAAACACGAAGGATCTTGCGACTGTGATCCAGAACGATGCCGGCGGCATCGGACTGTTCCGAAGCGAGTTCATCTATCTGGAACGGGATCATTTCCCTACCGAGGAAGAACAGTTTCAGATTTATAAGCAGGTGGCACAGACACTTGCAGGCAAACGGGTCATCATCCGTACACTGGACATCGGAGCGGATAAGCAGTGCGACTATTTCGAGATGGAAAAAGAAGAAAACCCTGCCATGGGCTGTCGCGCGATCCGTATCTGTCTCACCAGACCCGAGATCTTTAAAACCCAGCTGCGCGCACTGTTCCGCGCCAGCGCCTTTGGCAAGATTGCGATCATGTATCCGATGATCACAAGCGTTTCAGAAGTGCGCCGGATCAAGGAGATTGTTGCAGAGGTAAAGGCAGAGCTGGATGCACAGGGCATCGAATACGGCGAGGTGGAGCAGGGCATCATGATCGAGACGCCTGCAGCTGTTATGATCAGCGACCTTTTGGCAGAGGAAGTGGATTTCTTCAGCATCGGAACGAACGATCTGACCCAGTATACACTGGCCATCGACCGTCAGAATACAAAGCTGGATGAATTTTACGATCCGCATCATCCCGCAGTACTGCGCATGATCCGCATGGTAGTGGAGAATGCACACAAGAAAGGCATCTGGGCGGGAATCTGCGGCGAGCTTGGCGCAGATATGGAGCTGACCCGGGAATTCCTGAAAATGGGAGTGGACGAATTATCCGTTTCCCCCGGGCGTATCCTTCCCCTTCGAAAGATCATCAGGGACGTTTCTTTTGCCACGGAGAGCGCCCATTGCCACGAGGAGCGCCCTTTGGCTTGATACAAATGACATCATTTTATATTGAAATTATTTCAGCCCGTGAGGTATGTTTGCCTGACGGGTTGATTTGTATCTGAAAAAAGTTTAGAATGAAAAAAAGTATCGTATCGGATAATATCAGATGTGAGGTAAGAAATGTTAACAGAACAGCGCTATGAAGAAATCTTAAAGTTGATAGAGGAGAAAAAGAGTGTCACAGTCACAGAAATCTGTGAACTATTGCATATATCCGAATCCACGGCAAGAAGAGACATCAATGCCCTGGATCAGGCAGGCAGACTGGTGCGGGTGTTCGGAGGAGCAGTTGCATCGGATCACATGACCTTTGAATCCAAGGAGCCCACCGTGGAGCAGAAGCAGAGTCAGAACGTGTCGGAAAAAGAGCAGATCGCCCGGTACGCGGCATCGCTCATCCAGCCATCAGATTTTGTCTATCTGGACGCCGGAACAACCACCGGATGCATGATCGACTATATCACGGAGACCAGTGCCACCATCGTGACCAACGCAGTGATGCATGCACAGCGGATGGCGGCAAAGGGACTGCATGTCTATCTGATCGGTGGCGAATTAAAAAGCTCCACAGAAGCCGTTGTGGGAAGCATGGCTCTGCAGACGCTGCG
>JAQYOU010000132.1 GCA_028727105.1 bacterium | reverse complement strand
GCACAGGCAGGCAATCAGCTGCAAGTACATTATACGGAGTAATGATTATCAAAGGCAATATGGCAAAATATATGTGCAGAAGTAATTTCTATGATACTGGAATTTACTCTTGCAAACTGGAATTTAAAAATACATTTAAGTGTTCACACATCGTGCATGTTTCCTGATTGACAACTGGGAACGTATGTTCTATACTGAAACAACTATAACACAAAAACAAATCGAACGCAAGTTCGAATTTTTAAATGGTTAAGTACATGCAAATAGCAAGCCTGATCTGTACAGTTTATAAAAAATTAATATTTATTTCGTTGACGAATATAAAACCAAGGAATAAAATAACATGCTAGCGTGCTGCATTTGAGAATGTGATGCAGTGTAACAATGCGCATAAAGAAACACAGCTGTTTACAGCTGGGAGAGGATTGGTTTATGAAGCATATTTTTGAAAATCTGTTCCGGCATAAGCTGCCGGTGGCAGCCATCATATTATTGCTGATCATGCAGGCATACTGTGATCTCGCACTGCCTGCGTACACGTCTGCGATCGTGGATGTGGGACTGCAGCAATACGGTATCGAGGATTGCGTGATGAAAGAGATGCGCCATGATACAGGTGATGCGCTGCAGCAGTTTCTGTCTGAGGAAGGACGGACCGCTTTTTCGGATGCCTATGTACTGAATGAGAAGACGGATCATTACGAATTACAACAGATCTCAAAAGAAGCACACAACGACTTAAGTGAATTGCTGGAGCAGCCGATGGTGATGCTTTATGCGGCCGGGCACATGGAGGAGCTGATGGCGGAAAACGGTATGGATGCCGCTCAGATGGCTGAAATGAGCAAAGATCCGTCAAGCATGGAAAAGCTGCTGGCACAGTTTGGAAAGATCAGTGATTCTATATTGACGCAGATCGCGATCCAGGGTGTGACAGAGGAATATGAGGCCTGCGGGGCAGACCTGAACAAAATGCAGCGTAATTATCTGCTCGCGACCGGGGCGAAAATGATGGGACTGTCAATCCTGATGCTGGCGGCGGCGATCGTCTGCGGCTACCTGTCTGCGCAGACGGCGGCAAAGATCGGCATGGAGCTGCGCGGAAAAGTGTTTAAAAATGTTTTGAGCTTTTCCAATGCGGAGATGAACCGGTTTTCCACCGCTTCCCTGATCACCCGAAGCACCAATGATATCCAGCAGATCCAGATGGTGTCCGTGATGCTGCTGCGCATGGTATTCTATGCGCCGATCCTTGGGATCGGAGGCATCATAAAAGTGATCAGTACGAAAACCGGAATGGGCTGGATCATTGTGCTGGCGGTGGTTGTGATCAGCGGACTGGTATTGACCTTGATGGGTATCACGCTGCCTAAATTCAAGATGATGCAGAAACTGGTAGACCGACTAAACCTGGTATCTCGTGAGATTTTAACCGGGCTTCCTGTCATCCGTGCATTCTCGAGGGAACGTTTTGAGGAAGAACGGTTTGATGTAGCAAATAAGGATCTCATGCGCACGCAGCTGTTCACAAACCGCGTGATGACCCTGATGATGCCTGCCATGATGCTGATCATGAACGGTGTGACGGTACTGATCGTCTGGGTTGGCGGACAGGGCATCAATGTGGGGAACCTTCAGGTGGGAGATATGATCGCGTTCATTACCTATACCATGCAGATTATCATGTCATTCCTCATGATCACGATGGTGTCCGTCATGCTGCCCCGTGCAGGAGTGGCTGCGGATCGTATTGAAGAGGTGATCCGCACGCAGAGCACGATCCATGATCCTGAGACACTCCGCGACGAGGAAAAACAGGAATGGCGTGGAAATATCGAGTTTTCTGATGTTTCCTTCCGCTATGAGGGTGCGGATGAGGATGCGCTGTCACATATTTCGTTTGTTGCAGAACCGGGAAAGACGACGGCGATCATCGGAAGTACCGGATGCGGAAAGAGTACGCTTATTAATCTGATCCCCCGTTTTTATGACGTGACTGAGGGAAGCATTACGATCGACGGCATCGATATCCGCGAGCTGTCGCAGAAGAAGCTGCGCAGTCTGCTGGGCATGGTGCCGCAGAAAGGAGTACTTTTTTCCGGTGATATCGCGTCCAATCTGAAATTCGGCGGGGAAGAGATCACCGATGAACAGATGAAGGAGGCGGCAGAGATCGCACAGGCGACTGAATTTATCGAAGAAAAACCGGACCGCTATCACAGTGAGATCGCACAGGGCGGAACGAATGTTTCCGGAGGACAGAAGCAGCGCCTTTCCATTGCCAGAGCCATCGCAAAGCAGCCGAAGGTGCTGATCTTTGACGACAGCTTTTCCGCATTGGATTACAAAACGGATGCGGCGCTTCGAAAAGCGCTTGCAGAGAAGACAAAGGATGCGACTGTTATCATCGTCGCGCAGCGCATCAATACGATCCTGCATGCGGATCAGATCCTTGTATTGGAGGATGGAAAAATTGTCGGTAAGGGAACGCATAGTGAGCTTCTGGCAGGATGCGAGGCATATCAGGAGATCGCAAGCTCGCAGCTTTCCGAGGAAGAACTGAAAGGAGGTGTCTGCTGATGGCACATGAAACTAACCGTCCCAGACGCGGCCCGATGGGGCATGGTCCCGGCCCGGGCGCACCGGTGGAAAAGGCAAAGGATTTTCAGGGGACGATCCGGAAAATACTCGCTTATATGAGCAGCTACAAACCGGCATTAGTGGTCGTCTGTATCTTTGCGGTGGCAAGTACGGTGTTTAATGTCATAGGACCGAAGATCCTGAGCCGTGCCACCACGGAGCTGTTCAACGGTCTGATGAGTAAGCTGTCCGGGGGCAGCGGCATTGATTTCGCAAAGATCGGACAGATCCTTCTAATCTTATTGGGCATTTATGTGTGCAGTGCGATTTTTTCATTTGTTCAGGGCTGGATCATGACAGGCATTTCCCAAAAGATGACATTTCGGATGCGCCGGGAGATTTCTGAGAAGATCAACCGCATGCCCATGAAATATTTTGAATCCCGCACCGTTGGTGAAGTATTATCCCGCATCACGAATGATGTAGATACGATGGGACAGAGTTTAAATCAGTCGATCACACAGCTGATCACATCTGTTGCGACGATCATCGGTGTATTTATCATGATGCTGACGATCAGTCCGCTCATGACACTGATCGCGCTTGTGATCCTGCCAATCTCCATGATACTGATGATGTTTGTCATGAAGTTTTCACAAAAGCACTTCAAGAATCAGCAGAAGTATCTGGGAGAAGTCAACGGACAGGTGGAGGAAATCTACAGCGGCCATAACGTGGTAAAGGTGTTTAACCGTGAAGAGCAGGTCATCAAAACATTTGATGAGACAAACGCGAAGTTATATGAGTCCGCATGGAAATCGCAGTTTTTATCAGGAATGATGCAGCCGATCATGGTGTTTGTCGGAAACCTTGGCTATGTGGCAGTGGCAGTTTCAGGAAGCCTTCTGGCGGCAAAACGTGTCATTGAGGTAGGTGACATTCAGGCATTTATTCAGTATGTAAAAAACTTCACCCAGCCCATCAATCAGCTGGCACAGATCTCTAATATGCTGCAGTCTATGGCAGCAGCGGCAGAGCGCGTGTTTGAGTTTCTGGATGAGGAGGAAGAGAGCAGCATCGCAGAGCATCCGGTACAGATCGGTGAGGCACGGGGTGATGTGACCTTCTCACATGTGCAGTTTGGTTATGATCCGGAAAAGATCATCATTCACGATTTCAGCACTGAGGTAAAAGCAGGACAGACGGTGGCGATCGTGGGTCCTACGGGCGCCGGAAAGACGACAATGGTAAAGCTACTGCTTCGGTTTTACAATGTCAGCAAGGGTGCCATCTCTGTGGATGGACATGATATACGCGACTTTAACCGCGATGATCTGCGCCGCCAGTTTGGCATGGTCTTGCAGGATACGTGGCTGTTTAAGGGAACGATCATGGAGAACATCCGCTACGGCAGACTGGATGCTACGGATGAGGAAGTCATTGCAGCGGCAAAGGCAGCACATGCGCATCACTTTATCCAGACACTTCCCGGCGGCTATCAGATGGAACTGAACGAAGAAGCCAGCAATGTCTCGCAGGGACAGAAGCAGCTGCTTACTATTGCGCGGGCAATTCTTGCAGACAATCCGATCATGATCCTGGATGAAGCCACCAGCTCTGTGGATACGAGAACGGAGCAGCGGATTCAGAAAGCGATGGATAACCTCATGAAGGGCAGAACGAGCTTTGTGATCGCCCATCGTCTTTCTACGATCAAAAACGCGGATCTGATCCTTGTCATGAAGGACGGTGACATCATCGAGCAGGGTACGCACGATGAACTGATCGCACTGGGCGGATTCTATGCGGATCTGTACCAGAGCCAGTTTGAGAAGACGAATGCATCGTAGGTAAAAAAACAAGTAAGGTGTAGACTTGAAACAACTACAAAAACGGCGGTATTCCGAAATAGACATGGGAATATCGCCGTTTTGTGTTACAGTTCCTTGCGATTCATGAGCACGGAGGCAGCGCAGGTGATGATAAAGATATATGCCACGCAAATGACCACAAAGCTGGTATAACCGCTTTTTATCATCTGCTGCGGTGCATTGGAATTCATGCCGTAAGCCATGAGCGAATACGGCCAGATATGTCCCAGATGCTTGGCGAGGAATAACAGACCGGAGATTCCACCGGCGAGTGAGATGCCGACAGGCAGGGCAAAGCTTTTGATACAGAGAGAGACCAGCAGCTGTATTGCAGCCATGACAGTTCCGCCCAGTGTGCCGAATAAACACCAGATGACTACAGAGCGGAGCGGAACCGGTGTGGTCATACCGATGAGTTTACCGGATATTACAAACAGGATACCGATCCATAGTTCGCTGAGCAGGATCATAACGGATGCAGTGATCAGCTTTGCGAGAAAGATCAGCGGTCTTTGCACCGGCAGGGTCAGCATCTTATTCCAATTATGTTGATCATGCTCCAGCCTCATGAGATAGGCACAGTACACGCCTACCATGACCGGAAGAAAAAAGTAGCAGGTGAAGAGCGTGTGCTGTGTCCACAGACTGTACCATTCACTTTGCAGGATATCGATATTGGCAATGTAATTGAGCGTTCCGAGAAGCGCCGGAACAATGGGCATCAGGAAAAATGCAAGCCATACGGGAGAGCGTTTTAGTTTCAAGCGTTCTGCTTTTAATAATCGTAGTAACATATGATCAGACCTCTTTTCTTTCAAATAGTTTTTCACCAATGAGATAACATGCAATACCCATGGTGATCAGGATGCCAAAGGCCATCCAGTCAATGTCCGTGGTTGCAAAATAGACATTCTTCATGCGTGTTTCTTTTGTCCATCCGAACATGCCCACAAACTGCAATGCTCCGTAATATCCCCAAGGCAACAGCTTTCGCAGGAGCGGAACTGATGGAAGAAACATGGAAAACAGTCCGATAAAGGTGCCGATGATCCCGGTAAAAAAGGTGACTGCCTGATTTCGAAACAGCAGAGCCAGCGCATGCAGGAGCATATAAATCACGATGGTCGGCGTGAGCGTAAACAGCAGATACAGTGCATACAATCGGAGTGGTACGGCGCCTGAAAAACCGATGAGGTATCCGGACAGGATCGTCACGCACCAGCTGATCAGATTACAGAGCAATACAATGGAAAGACCGTAGATCAGCTTTGCGTCATAGATGTGTTTTTTATCTGTGATGACTGCAAGGCTTTTGAGCATCACTCCTTTGTGTTCCAGATCTGCAAGGTGCGAGGAGACGACAATGGATAAAAGGGGAAGAATAATCGCATTGATGAGTGGAAACTGATACAAATACATCATCCATCCCCATTCCAGTGTGTCCTCTGGGTGGGTTCCGTACAACGCCCAGCAGAGCTGAATAGCCGTGATGCCAAGCGCTGTCAGAAAAAGATACTTTCGTCTGGTTTTTCTGTATTCGCATTGAAGCAGTGTGATCATAAGCTCTGCTCCTTTCCAGTCAGGCCAAGGAAGATTTCCTCCAGCGATTTGGAGGGGGCTGTCTCATGAAGCTGATCCAGCTCGCCCTGATACATCAGTTTGCCGTTTGCAATAATCCCAATATCCTCTGCCATCTGGTCAATCTCGGACAGCAGATGGCTGGAGACGATGACGGTCATGCCATACTGTGCGGGCAGGGATTTGATCAGTTCGCGCATCTCCTGAATACCGGCGGGGTCTAACCCGTTTGTGGGTTCATCGAGAATGAGCAGCTTCGGGAAAGAGAGCAGTGCGGATGCGAGGCCCAGCCGCTGTTTCATTCCAAGGGAAAACTTGGATACGGCTTTTTGCTGATGTTTTTCAAGGCGGACAATTTGTAATACCTTTTCGATGTTGCTGTCAGGAACCTGTAAGAGCGTGGAAAAGATTTTTAAGTTTTCCTTTGCACTCAGATGTCCGTAGTAGGAGGGTGACTCGATCAGAGAACCGATCTGCTTTAGAAGCTTCATTCTGTTTTTGGATGTGCTTCGCTCGGAAAACAGATCGATTGTCCCTTCCGTCGGTGTCACAAGCCCTAAGAGCATTTTCAGTGTGGTAGATTTTCCGGCACCGTTTGGCCCTAAAAAACCATAGATCCGGTTTGCGCGGATACGCAGATCCAGATGATCTACACATGTCTGGTTTCCATACACTTTTGTGAGATTGGTTGTTGTTACAATTTCGTTCATAATAAACTTCCTTTCCTTTGAAAATTATCACCGACGGACAGATAGCGAATGATTCCGTGTGGTGTTGATAAGAGAATAACAGAGCAGACTGTCGGCAAACTTAAAGCAACCTTTCATAAACCTTAAATTTTGGCAGATATATTCAGTGTGTCTTTCGCGAAAGATGTTGATATGCTATAGTGAGTGCAAGCGAGGTATAAAATGATGGAAGAATTAAAGAATAAGAAAATACTACTTGTGGATGATGAAAAAGAACTGTTGAAAACGACAGAGGAAGTGCTGCGAAGCGAAGGTTTTTTCAATATTTATATGGCAGAAAACTGTGAGGCTGCATTACAGATCGTCAAAACACAGCCGATTGCGCTGATGCTTCTTGATGTGATGCTTCCTGACGGAGACGGATTTTCACTGTTTGAAAAGCTGCGGCAGATGACGCAGGCTCCGGTGATATTTCTGACTGCAAAAGGTGAATCGGAGGATCGGATTCATGGTCTGGGACTTGGCGCAGATGATTATATTGTAAAGCCGTTTCTGATGAAGGAAGTATCATTGCGCATATTGGCAGTACTACGCAGAACGTATCAAAAGAGGCAGCAGGAACCGGCGTTTGATCTCGGTGCACACCATATTGATCTGGCGACTGCCACCGTGAGAGCAGAGGGAAAGGAGCAGGTATTTACGGCAAAGGAATATATGCTTTTAAAAAAGCTGTATGAGAACAAAAACCGTATAGTGACCAACGATGCATTGTGTATGGCTGCGTGGGGAGATTCTTATTACGGCTACGAAAACACGCTGATGGTACACATCCGCAGGCTTCGCGAAAAAATTGAAGCGAAGCCGTCTTCACCGAAGCATCTGGTCACAGTGAAAGGACTTGGATACAAGCTGGTGACAGATGATGAATAAAACGGCATTTAAGATTTTTATATGTTTTACTTTTTTGTCTGCGTCCATTGCGACGATTCTTTTGGCAATCAATGTTCTGGGTTTGGCATTTGTTGGAAGCGACACGACTACACAGATCCATGATCAGTCTCCGGAGGGAATGCTGGAGCAGATCAGCGACGCGCTTGAGAAGGAAGAAGATGGCTTTGTGATTTCCGATGATTCGCTGCTTGCCGAAGATTGCTTTTGCATTCTGATCGGTGAGAATGGAAATGTGCTCTGGTCGCAGAATATGCCAAGTGATATCCCGATGCATTATTCCATCAACGATGTTGCGCGGATGACACGCTGGTTTTTGAACGATTATCCGGTGTATGTCCGTACCAGAGACGATGGACTACTGGTTCTTGGTCTGCCGAAAAATGCAGTTGGCAAATATGGAATGGAATATTCGATGGAATGGTTTGACAGCCTGCCCAGACGAGTGATGAGCATTCTGGTTTTGAATCTTTTGCTGGCAGCTGTGCTGGCGCTTTTGATCGGATCTTTTTTCTACCGACGGATTGCCATGTTGACAAACGGTATCCGTGAGCTTCGGCAGGAAAAACAGGTATCACTGAAAGAGAAGGGTATTTTTAGAGAGCTGGCGAGAAATATTAATGATACATCGTCAGCGATCGTTAGAAAAAACGCCGCACTTTCCCGCCGGGATCATGCGCGGGTAAACTGGATCAATGGGATTTCGCATGATGTGCGCACACCGCTTGCGATTATGATAGGAAATTCCCAGATACTTGAAAACAGCAGGGAGTTGTCGGAAGAGAATCAAAAACATGCCGCTGTCATTACCGGACAGGCATTGAAGATGAAAAAGCTGGTGGAGGATCTGAACCTGATCTCTTCTTTGGAATATGACATGCAGCCTTCAGATTGGGAATCGGTGCGCTTATGCCCGCTCATACGGGAAACAGTGTCAGATGTTTTAAATAGTGGTCTGGCTGCGGCTCATGAAGTAGAACTCAATATAAAGGACGAGAAAATGACGGTTCGGGCCGATAAATCCCTATTGGAACGGGCATTCTTTAATCTGATCAACAACAGCATCACACATAATCCGGGCGGTTGTCAGATTCAGATCCGGGCATATGCGGACAGGAGCGGTGCGCACATCCGAATTAAAGACAGCGGGATCGGAATGCCGGAGGATGTGCTGGAACGTCTGGCGGATAAAAACGCTGACATCCCGCGAACCGCGCATGGACTGGGACTTTTTATGGTCAATCGGATCATAACGGTTCACGGTGGGAATATGCATGTGCATAATGAAAATGGATGTGTGGTTGATATTATTTTGCCGGTTGCGTAAAAACTGATGCTGTGAGAGATTTTGATCAATCTGTATCGTGATTTTCGGTATCTGTTGGACAGCGAGGTATTGACAGATGAGGATCGTGCCTATTTTCAGTGTGTGCAGTCTGTTGATGTGAGTGACAGCGATGCTACGTCTGCGCTGTACCAGTTTGTCGGGTGCGAAAGGGCACGAGCCCCCACTTTTCGGTTTACACCGGATTCACATGCACCATGATGTGTTTGACCTTGGGAAAATTCTTCTCGATGGAATCATGTACTGCTTCTGCGATCTCGTGTGCTTCGCAGAGCGTCTTATCTCCATTCGCGCAGATCTCAATGTCCACATAGATCTTGTTGCCAAATACACGGGTCATCAAAAGATCAATGCCTTCGACACCGTCAACTGCCGTCGCACAGTCGCGGAGCTGTTGTTCCGTTTCCTCGTCACAGGCTTTGTCGATCATCTTGTCGATGGCATCCATGAAGATGTCGTAGGCTGCCTTGACGATGAATACACAGATGACAACGCTGGCAACAGAATCTAAGATCGGAAAACCCAGTCTGGCACCGCCGATACCGATGAGGGCGCCGACAGAAGAAAGTGCATCCGAACGGTGATGCCATGCGTCTGCCATGAGCGCGCCGGAATCAAGCATCTTCGCATAATGTCTGGTGTACCAGAACATGGCTTCCTTGACGATGATGGAGACAAGTGCGGCGATCAGTGCGAGTACGCCGGGAATTGCCAGATTTGCGTAATCTCCCGAGAAAATGTTTTTGCATGCATTGATGCCGATACCAAAGCCGGTGATGCAGAGCACCGTTGCCAGAATGATCGCAGCCACACATTCCATGCGCTCGTGACCGTATGGATGTTCCTTGTCGGAATCGCGGCTGGCGATCCGTACGCCGATGATAACGATGATGGAGCTGAACACGTCTGAAGCAGAGTGCACGGCATCGGAGATCATCGCACCGGAATGGGCAAAAATACCGGCGAGCAGCTTGCCAACAGAAAGAATCAGGTTCCAGACGATCGTTACCAGTGCCACACGTGTTGCCGTCTGCTCATATGTATGTTCTGCATTTTTATCAGTTGATTGAGTCATGAAAAAACCCCCTTTTAATAACACGGAAAAAAAGTAGTTATTTGATGCATTTTTTCATCGTATTTGTGAAGATACTGGACAGCTACGAAGTTCCTTTGTTGTATTGGAATTGCAAATGAATCAAAATATCCCGTGTCAAAAATGTTTCCTTGCACTATAGCATATATGTATGCACAATTCAAGCGAATATCTGCAAAAAATCTGATTATAAGCGTCTAAACTTTCTTATTTACAACTAACGGAAATACGCCTGTAACTAACAGTTATTCACCCATAACTAACGGATATTTGTCATTGACAACATTGTCTAAAAATGTTAGACTAAAGCTGTCTAAAGACATTAGACAAATGAGCGTAAGAAGGAAGAATGAGGCTGCTGAACGGGTCTTATCCAATTGGCTGCCGATAAGGAAAAACAGAAGGGAGCGAATATAAATGGAAGCATTTAAGTTGGGTGAAATGGAAGCAAGGTTTGCGGATCTGATCTGGGAGTGTGCACCGATCCGCTCCGGGGAGCTGACGAAGCTGTGCGAGGAGCAGTTCGGATGGAAACGCACGACGACATATACGATGCTGAAACGGCTCTGTGAGCGGGGCATCTTTGTGAATGAAAACGGTACGGTACGGGTGCAGATGACAAAGGAGGAATTTCAGGCAGGACAAGGCAGTGCCTTTATCGAAGAGCATTTTAGCGGTTCACTGCCGCTGTTTTTGGCGGCATTTTCCAGAAAGAATAAACTCAGTAAAAATGATGTGGAAAAACTGCAACAGATGATCGACTCTTATCGGGATTCGGAAGGGGAGGAGGGAGACAAATGATCGATACGCTGCTAAAAATGAGTGCGACAGGTACGGTCGTTATCTGTATCGTTCTGCTGCTTCGGCTGTGCCTTCGCCGTGCACCGAAGATCTTTTCCTATGTGCTGTGGCTGATCGTGTTGTTCCGCCTGCTCTGTCCGGTGTCGGTCGCTTTGCCGGTGTCGGTCTTTCATCTGATACCTATCGCGCAGACGAATGTCACAGATCAGCTTCCTGAGTGGGAACATCCGGGGAATGGAAATGTGAAACTGACAGAGAGTGCCGGTATCGCAGGTAAGGGATTAGACGCTTCAAAAGAAGATGTTGTAATAGAAGAAAGCTCAGTTTCAGAGCATTTGGCTGAGTCACAGGCTGCCATGGAGGTTACCTCTCTATGGAGCTGGAAGAACATTGCATTTCTGATCTGGCTGATCGGCGTGTGTGCAATGGTCGGTTATGCAATTGCTGGAATTTTGCAGTTGCATAAAAAACTGAAGTATGCCAGTCTGGATAGGGAAAACATTTATCTGTTGGAAGGGATCGCATCGCCTTTTGTGGCGGGAGTGATCCGTCCGAGGATTTATCTTCCCTATGGTCTGGGAGAAAAGGAGCAGACATATATTTTGCTTCATGAGCAGACGCATATCCGCAGAGGTGATCCGCTGTTCCGTGTACTTGGTTATGTTGCATTGACACTGCACTGGTTCAATCCCTTTGTTTGGGTGGCATTTTTCCTGAGTGGCAGGGATATGGAGATGTCCTGCGATGAGCTGGTGCTGCGCAGGCTTGGTACACAGATCCGCTGTGACTATTCGGATTCACTGCTTTTGATGGCACAGGGAAAGGGAGCAATTGGCTTTACTCCGCTGGCGTTTGGTGAAGGAGATACCGGCAAGCGGGTCAAAAATGTGCTGAATTACAAAAAGACGACCTTGCAGGTGGTTACGATCAGCGCGCTGGTAGTGGCTCTGGCGGGAATCGCGCTGGGCGCGGATGCGATGGAGACTACGACGGAGCTCGAACAGACGCAGGGAGCAGATGATACCATTCAAGAGCAGAATACGCAGCCGGTGCCGGTCGATACGAAGCAGGACGATCAGACAGATGCACCGGCGCTGGATACATCCGCGGTAGCAGGCAGCGTATCCGGACAAGACGAACCGGAGGACAGCGCAGTCATCGCGACACTTTCCGTGCGCACCATTTCCCGCAGTGCACGGTGCATTGACAATTATGTGATACCGGACGATGACTGGGAGAAAACATATGGCAGTGAGCTGGCGTTTGCGGAGGACTGTAAGTTTTACATCAACAGCAGCCGCACAACAATGGATGCAAAGAAAGTCTCTTTCTCCAAATTTGCGGAGGCGATCGAAGCCGGTGATCCGATCCTGAATAAACCCTGTGTCGTGGAGATCCATAATGCTGACCAGCTGATCCATGAGATCACGCTGATCAGCGCTCATTATCAGAAGGGTGTCAGTTATGCAACTGCATCGGAGGGTCATTTGTACAGCGGCGCAATGTTTGGCGATGCAAATGGAGATCCCATGGCACTTTACCCGGCATTTTACGGATCTATGGAACCGCTGCGCATGGAGCATATAGATATCGCCACCGCACCGGGGGAGGAGACGATATCGATCTTCAGCGGGGTGGCAGACGGCGGCAGTCACGGAGATGTATTTATCCGCGATGTGGACGGAAATCTGCTCTACCACTATGCGGTCAATGATTCGGGCGGATGTTGGCAGAATCTGTATGTCGGACGCATGGACGGCGCCGGTGATCCATACCTGTTGGAGGTGAATCTGGAAAATCGTGATACTTACGGCGAATATTCCTTTTATGTTTATTCCCTGATCGCGGAAAACGGGACATATACGCAGACTGCAGGCAGCAGGATCGAGTGGGACAAAAACAGCAGCCTGATCTATGAGCCGGAGGAGATGCTTAAGTTTTTCCATGAGCTTGGTCACTATTTATATAACAGTCACCTGCTTGTCGGGATGGAGGAGCTGAAGATACGAACGGACCCGGTATGTGACAAAGACCATTACACCTATGCAAACTTCGCTCCGACTTGTTTTCCGGATCCTTACGAGGGAAAGGATGTGCGCTAAAAGGTTGACAAATCCTCAGAAAAAATTATACTTTTACTTGCTAAAATTTTGTAACTGAGGATAAAAAATGAACTGCAAAAAAATGATGATGATCTGTGCGGCAACTGCGTTATGCTCGATCCTTCCGGTACAACCGGTCTGCGCACAGGAACAAACAGAAATCGGACAAACAGATATGGAAGACGCTCCGGCAGATGAGGAGTCTACAGACACTTCTTCAACGGAAGAAAAACAGGAAGACGAATCTTCACCAGAGGTACCACCGGCAGAGCAACCACCGGCGGAGGAGCCGGTTCATAAGCCTTTGCCACCGGAAAAAGTGACCGGTTTGCATGTGACCTGCGAATCGGATAAAAAGGTGCTGCTGGAGTGGAACAAGAGCGAGGAGGCAGATTATTACTGCATTTACCGAAATGAGGAAGGCGGTACCTTTCAGGAACTGGGAGATACAAAAAAAGATTGTTTCAAAGACACATCGATCGTTTTTGGAAAAACCTATGAATATATGGTCGTTCCGTATAATGAAGAGGACCAAGAGGGGAAGGAAGCCACCATTCGTCTGGTGAACAAACAGGCGGTCAATATAAGAACTCAAAAATATTCTTATCATCAGATGCAGACCGATCTGCGTGAACTGGCTAAAAAGTACAGTGATTATTGTGAGCTTACATCCATAGGGACAAGTGTGGAAGGCCGCAGCATCTACGACTTTGCCATCGGGGCGAAGGATGCAGAGGAGACTTTGCTGGTGGTGAGCACGCTGCATGCAAGGGAATACATCTGTTCCGCCATGTTGATGCAGGAGCTGGAGTATTACCTGAGGCATTACAATCGTTCTTTGCAAGGTTCAACACCGGCAAAGGTGCTTGAAAATATGCAGATCCACTACATTGTCATGGCAAATCCGGATGGTGTGACGATGGCGCAGAACCAGTATCCCCGTTGGAAAGCAAATGGCCGAGGGGTTGATCTGAACAATAATTTCCCTGCGAAAAAATTTGTGGTTTCCGGAAAACCCGGAGCATTGGGCTATACGGGAAAGAAGGCGCTCAGCGAGCCGGAGTCAAAAGCGATCGCGGCGTTGACCAGGGAACTGAAAAAGAACCGGAATCTGCTGGGTGTCGTGAATTATCATGCCATGGGACAGATCGTGTTTGGAGACTGTTCCGATGCAAAATTGAAGAAAGATACGCAGACGATGTATCGGATCGCGCGAAGCCTGACCGGCTATTACGATGCGGGAGGTTATTCCTCCGGAAAATCATCTCCGGCAGGGGGCTCTTACCGGGAATATGTGATGGATCTTTTGAAGCTTCCGTCTATTACGATCGAGGTAGGAAAAACCTATGCGCCCTGTGCTTTTTCGGAATATGCATCCGTATTTCGGAAGAACAAGCTGGTCGTGTTAAAGATCGCAGAAGCGTTGTAGCATTTTTTGGGAACCTTTTGCGCTGGTGACGGTATTGTATTATTATGAGAATCTGTCGATCCGTGATATTTCAGGCGTGCTCAACATTCCCGTGGGAACGGTGAAATCCCGTTTAAACCGCGGAAAAAACGCTACAAAGGCATGCTCGTGTTTGTGTGTGTCTGCATGATCTGCATGGTTCTGTTTTCCACCGCAGAAGTGGCGCAGGCAGGTTTTCTTGAAATGTTCAAAGAAACGATCCTGGATTTTTTCGGGATCGAGACCGGTGAATCCCAGTCTTTGGGTATCGAGAGCCGCAAAGAGACCGCGGTCGGAAAGCATGATCTTTTGATCGAGCTTCAGGAAAAGATGATCGACAACAGTGAGCGTCTGGTTTCCAGCCACGATCCGGAGGACGATACCATCACGGGCAGCAGCAGTTATTACTTTGAGAACACGAACGACCGGATCCTGCTTACAGGTACCTATCAGTTTCCTACCCCGGTTCCAATTGAGCAGGTGTCCGGCGTGTATCTGGAAGACTATTATTTATCGTTTAAGGAGTAGGAAAGTTATGAAGCATCCGCGTGTGACATGCTCCCACCACTTATATAATAGAAAGTCCGCTTTGCGTACTTTCTATTATCATGAATCATAGATTTTGAAGAGGGGGCTTCCTGTTCAATGGCTCTACTGAGCCAAGTATCCACAGGCTACCCTCGCGTGTCCC
>JAQYOU010000131.1 GCA_028727105.1 bacterium | reverse complement strand
GCATATCCTGATCAATGAGCTTGCATTGAAACTCGATCTGATTAGAAAAACTGCGACGAACCCAATAAGATGCAACCTTGTATCGCTCGCCGTTGATGCCGACATACAGCGGCTTGATCTGACCCTCGTCGTTAAAGGAGGCGATGACCGGAACAATCTGTATCGGCAGATAGTCATGTGAATTGTGGGATAAGATCTGATTCATAAAACATCACCCCGTATGAAAAATCAATCATTGCTTGGTTTCTACCAGTTTCCAGTTGAAAATCAACTGAGAAGCTGGTATTATTATATACGAACATACATTCGATTTCAAGCGCAAGATATAGGGGAATCACTGGAAAGGGGGCATCATATGGCTAAGCGGACGTACATTGCAATAGATCTCAAATCATTTTATGCCGCCGTGGAATGCGTGGAGAGAGGGCTTGATCCACTGACGACAAATCTGGTGGTAGCGGATGCCGGCAGAACGGAAAAGACGATCTGTCTGGCAGTATCGCCTTCGTTGAAAAGCTTTGGGATTCCCGGAAGAGCAAGGTTATTTGAAGTCGTCCAAAGGGTCAAAGAGGTCAATCAGGAGCGGCAGACAAAGGCACCCGGAAGAAAATTCACGGGCGAGTCCTACAATGCGGTGGAACTTGCCAGATCGCCGGAGCTGGAAATGGCCTACATTGCCGCAGTTCCCAGAATGGCGCTTTATATCACATACAGCACCCGGATCTTTCGTATTTATTTAAGATATATCGCACCGGAGGACATACACGTCTATTCGATTGATGAAGTGTTTATTGATGCTACGGCCTATCTGAACACTTATCAGATGACGGCCCGGGAGCTGGCGCTTCGAATGATCCGTGATGTATTGCAAGAGACCGGCGTGACTGCCACCGCCGGGATCGGCACAAATCTATATCTCTGCAAAGTGGCCATGGATATCGTGGCGAAAAAGATGCCCGCCGATCAGGATGGCGTGCGGATTGCCGAACTGGATGAAATGTCCTACCGGAAGCTTTTATGGAACCATGTGCCGTTGGCTGACTTCTGGAGGGTCGGACATGGGTACGCGAAAAAACTGCAGGCAAACGGTCTGTATACGATGGGGGATATCGCCCGCTGCTCACTGGGAAAGCCGGACGAGTACTATAACGAAGCACTTTTGTACAAGCTGTTCGGCATCAATGCCGAGCTTTTGATCGATCATGCGTGGGGCTGGGAGCCTGCGACCATCGCGGAGATCAAGGCTTACAAGCCGCAGAAGAACAGCCTGGGCTCCGGGCAGGTACTTCAATGTGCCTACACGGCTGAAAAGGCAAAACTGATCGTAAAGGAAATGACGGATCTGCTCGTCCTGGGTCTGGTGGATAAAAAGCTTGTGACCGATCAGATGGTCCTCACGATCGGCTACGATGTGGAAAATCTGACTGATCCGGCGATTCGAAGCAAGTATCACGGCGAGGTCACGACCAATCATTACGGCAAACAGGTTCCGAAGCATGCACATGGCACGATCAACCTCCCCTGCCGGACATCCTCCACAAAGATCATCATGCATGCAGTTGAGGAACTGTTTGACCGGATCATCAACTGGGATCTGCTGGTGCGCAGGGTAAATGTGACAGCGGAAGGGGTCGTTCCCGAAAGCGAAGTATCGGAGCAGCCTGCGTTTGAGCAGCTGGAGCTGTTTACGGATTATGAGGAACTTGAAAAAGAACACCGGGAGCAGAAGGAAGAACAGGAAAAGGAACGGCGCATGCAGCATGCAATATTGGATATTCAGAAGAAATTCGGCAAAAACGCCATCCTGAAGGGTATGAATTTTGAGGAAGGCGCCATGACCAGAGAGAGAAACGGTCAGATCGGAGGGCACAAAGCATGAGTGAATATTACAATGATCCCCATAAATACGATGATATCATCCATCTCCCGCATCATCAGTCCGCAGAGCGTCCGCACATGTCGCTTCATGACCGGGCGGCGCAGTTTGCGCCATTTGCGGCTCTTTCCGGTTATGAGGAGGCGATCGGGGAGACGGTGGCATTGACAGAAGCAGAAAATGATGGTATCGTGGCATTGGAAATATATACGTGATATACAAAAATCTCTGACAACAAAGCATGGCATCAGCCATCCTGCGTGGGAAGTGAGCGAACATATGAAACAGTTAAAAATACGAGTCTTTGGCATCGTGCAGGGCGTGGGTTTCCGCCCCTTCGTCAGCCGTCTTGCAGCGGCGGGCGGGTTGCGCGGAACTGTCTGTAACAAGGGTTCCTACGTGGAGATCCTTGTACAGGGGGAGTCATCTGCACTGATGCGTTTTCAAAAGGATCTGAAAGCATTGGCACCGGAGCGGTCTGTCATATTAAAAATGGATGTGACAGAGCAAACACCGGAGTCTTTTTCCGATTTTCAGATCATCGAGAGTAAAAAAAGATCCGGTGACATTTTCGTGTCCCCGGATATCGCGATCTGTCCCACTTGTAAAACTGAATTATATGATAAAAACAACAGGCGTTTTGGACATCCGTTTATCAATTGCACGGCGTGCGGACCGAGACTGACGATCCTAAAGCAGATGCCCTATGACCGGGCGCGGACGACAATGTCAGAGTTTGCTATGTGTCCGGACTGCGCGGCGGAGTATGAGACGATGGGGGACCGGCGCTATGATGCGCAGCCGGTCTGCTGCCCGGACTGTGGTCCGCAGGTGTATCTGGTGGACGAGCCTTCTGTGCAAGGGCATGATGCGATCCGGCGCACCAGAGACGTGATCCGCGCAGGCGGGATCACAGCCATCAAGGGCATCGGGGGCTTTCATCTGTGCTGTGATGCCGGAAATGAGGCGGCAGTGGCACTGTTGCGCAGGCGGAAAAACCGCCCGGCGAAGCCCTTTGCAGTGATGGCGCGGGATCTGGAGGTGGCAAAACGCATCTGTGAGATCAATGATGTGCAGGCGGAACTTTTGGACAGTCCGCAGAAGCCCATCGTGATCTGCAAAAAGCGTGGCGCGGACGACGAAAAAAAGCAGGATCCTATGCAACATGTGATAGAGTACGTTTCCGAATCGCTCCGACAGACGCAGGTTGCACCTGAGGTAGCCCCGGACAACCCCACTCTTGGCGTGATGTTACCCTATGCACCGTTGCAGCTGCTCCTGTTCGATGACCCGACAGACACGGTAACGGAGCCATTTCCCGATGTGCTTGTCATGACAAGCGGAAACCGGGGCGGTGCGCCGATCTGCCGCAATGATGCGGAAGTCAAAGAACAGTTGGCGGATCTGTGTGACATTATCCTGTCAAATGACAGAGAGATCCTGATCCGTGCCGACGATTCCGTTGTGGAGGCATCGGCAGGAGAGCCGTTTATGATCCGCCGATCCCGGGGCTATGCACCGCTTCCGGTGGCGGTCTCACAGGACTGGCAGGGACAGGTGCTGGCGGTGGGTGGAGAACTGAAAAATACCTTTTGTATCGGAAAAGACAGCTTTTTTTATCCGTCACCTTATGTGGGCGATCTGTCGGACCTGCGCTCGGAGCGCGCGCTTTCAGAGACGGTTACGCGTATGTTGGAATTATTTGAGGCAAAGCCGCAGGCAGTGGCGTGTGATCTTCATCCGGATTACCGGACATCGGCGTACGCAAAAACGCTGGGCTTGCCCGTTGTGGAAGTACAGCATCATTATGCACATATATTATCCTGCATGGCGGAAAACGATGTATTATCGGAAAAAGTGATCGGTATCGCCTTTGACGGCACCGGTTACGGAACGGACGGCACGGTGTGGGGCGGTGAGTTTCTGATCGCGGATATCAATGGATTTGAACGGGCAGGAAGTCTGGCACCCTTTACACAGACGGGTGGCGATGCGGCAGCGCGCGAAGGCTGGCGGATCGCAGTGTCGATGCTTCTTGACCGGTATGGAAAGCAGGAGGCGAAAGCGCTGGCTTTGCAGCTTGGTCTGTGTGATGCGGCGACAGTGGAACTGCTGGCGGCAGCACAGATGGCCGGCATGGGCTGTGTGACATCAACCAGCGCCGGCCGCTTGTTTGACGCAGTCAGTGCTCTGCTTGGCATCCGGCGTGAATCTACGTTTGAGGGCGAAGCTGCCATGGCACTGCAGTACGCGGCAGAAGCAGGGACGTTCCTTTTGCCACGAGAAGCGCCCTTTGCCACGCTTTGTCGAGGAGATGATCTTTTTGCTGCGAGAAAAGGCCATATATCGATGAATCAGGAAATTTCCGGGGACGCAGGTGCGGCAAATGATACATTTATTACGCTGGAATATGAGGTGTTTCTGGAACGTCTGCTCCAAGGCCGTCTGGCGGGAGAACCGGTAGAGATATTTGCATATCAGTTCCACGCAGCGCTCGCCGATGGCATAAAAGCTGTCTGTGAAACGATCCGCATGCGCACAGGCCTGTCCACCGTCGCACTCTCTGGGGGCTGCTTCTGTAACCGCCTGTTATTGCAGTTGACGAAAGAACGCCTGGAGAAGACAGGATTTCGCGTTCTAACGCACCACTTCATCCCCGCAAACGATGGAGGGATCGCGCTGGGGCAGGCGGTCTACACGATGCATCATCTCGAGAAAACGTGACATTGCGTAGGTGTTTTCGGACACTGTTTCCAAATGTAAGACCCTCAAAAAACGTCGGTACTTGGATTTTACGAGTATGAACATACGATGGAAAATCCTTAGTATCCGCTACGTTTTTTGCGGAGAGAGAGCGTGTCTTACATGGAAATAGGTTCGAAAGCACCGGTTTAGATGTGTCATCTAGTGGAATTGGGCTGTCGGAGTGCACGACGACAGCCGAGGCGTAGAAGTAGTGAGAAAAGAATAAAGAGGATACTGCATATGAAAACAGAAACAACACCCCAGGCACACGAAGGGGCAGGCGAAGCATCGACCCGCGTCGCCCTCATCGGTATCGTGGTGGAAAACTCCCAGGCGGTGCCAAAGATGAATGAGATCCTGCATGAATATGCCCGCTATGTGATCGGGCGCATGGGGATTCCCTATGAGAAGCGCGGCGTGTCCATCATCAGTGTGGCAGTGGACGCACCGACAGATGTGATCAGTGCGCTGTCCGGCAAGATCGGACGACTGGACGGAATCTCCACGAAAACGATCTATTCGAAATTGTAGAGCAGCTGTGTGGGCATCCTGTTGCAGAGTATTTTCGCGTTTTTACATCAGGATGGAGAAGATACCGGACAGGGAAAAACGATAACAGTGAGGATACGAAACAATTATGAAAATCGGAGAATGAGGATGACAGAAAATAAACGACGGATCGATGAGCTGGCGCGTGTACGCGCATTGCCAACAGAAGAGCTGATGGCCCTGATCACTGATGCGACTCCGGAGAGCGACGAATACCTCTTTGCGCAGGCAAGAAAGGCGCGGGAGGCGGTGTATGGAAAGGCCGTTTACATGCGCGGCCTCATCGAATTTACCAATTATTGTAAAAATGACTGCTATTATTGCGGGATCCGGCGCAGCGCAAAAGGCGCAGAGCGTTATCGTCTGAGTGAGGAGCAGATCCTGGACTGCTGTGAGGCAGGTCATGCACTCGGCTTTCGCACCTTTGTCCTGCAGGGCGGCGAGGATGGACATTACACTGATGAACGAATTGTATCAATGGTATCTAAAATAAAAGAAAAATATCCGGACTGCGCCGTGACATTGTCCATCGGAGAGCGGGAGCGGGCAAGCTATGAAGCCTTTTTTGAGGCGGGGGCAGACCGCTATCTGTTGCGTCACGAGACTGCGGACGATGCGCATTACCGGTTGCTTCACCCGCCGGAATTATCACTGGATCACCGCAAACAGTGCCTGAGAGACCTCAAAGAGATCGGCTATCAGGTGGGCTGCGGTTTCATGGTCGGTTCACCCGGGCAGACACCGGAGTATCTGGCAAAGGATCTGCAGTTTATCCATGAGCTGCAGCCTCACATGGTCGGTATCGGGCCCTTTGTGCCGCATCACGATACGCCCTTTGCGAAGGAAACACAGGGCGGTCTGGAGCTGACGCTTCGCCTGCTGGCAATCATCCGTCTGATGGAGCCCCATGTGCTGCTCCCAGCCACAACGGCTCTCGGCACCATCGATCCGCGGGGCAGGGAAAAAGGAATCCTGGCAGGAGCAAATGTGGTTATGCCGAATCTGTCCCCAAGGGATGTTCGAAAAAAATATATGCTCTACGATAACAAGATCTGCACCGGAGACGAGGCGGCAGAATGTGTGAAATGTTTAGAACGGCGGATCGCATCCACCGGCTATGAGCTGGTCTGCGACCGCGGCGACTACCGATAGAAAAGTTGCCGGCAAGAAAGCCGGTATAGTATAAATCAGGAGGAAAAATGAAATGTACAATCCCAAATCAAACAAAGCAGAAGAATTTATTGATGACGGCGAGATCTTAGAGACACTGGAATACGCCGAAAAAAACAAGCGGAATGCCGAGCTGATCGACCAGATCCTTGAAAAGGCAAAGCTGCGCAAGGGACTTTCCCACCGGGAGGCAGCCGTTCTACTGGACTGCGAGCTGGAGGACCGAAACGAAGAGATCTATGCTCTTGCAAAGCAGATCAAGAAGGATTTTTACGGCAACCGAATCGTGATGTTTGCGCCGCTGTATCTGTCCAATTACTGTATCAACAGCTGTGTGTACTGTCCCTACCACATCAAAAATAAGCATATCGCCCGCAAAAAGCTGACCCAGGAGGAGATCCGCGCGGAGGTCATTGCCCTGCAGGATATGGGACACAAGCGTCTGGCATTGGAGACCGGCGAGGACCCGGTGAACAACCCCATCGAGTATGTTTTGGAGAGTATCGAGACGATCTACGGCATCAAGCATAAAAATGGAGCCATCCGCCGCGTGAATGTCAACATCGCAGCCACGACTGTGGAAAACTACACCCGATTGAAAAACGCAGGTATCGGAACCTACATTTTGTTTCAGGAGACCTACCACAAAAAGAGCTATGAAAAGCTTCACCCGGCAGGACCCAAGCACGACTACGCATACCACACCGAGGCGATGGACCGTGCCATGGAGGGCGGCATCGACGATGTGGGACTTGGCGTACTGTTCGGTCTGGAGCTGTACCGCTACGAGTTCGCAGGACTTCTCATGCACGCAGAGCACTTAGAGGCGGTACACGGTGTGGGTCCCCACACCATCAGCGTGCCCCGTATCCGCCATGCAGATGATATCGATCCCGATGCATTTGATAACGGTATTGATGATGATATTTTTGCAAAGATCGTGGCATGTATCCGTATCGCCGTGCCTTACACCGGCATGATCGTGTCCACCCGTGAGAGCAAAAAGACGAGAGAGCGTGTATTGCAGCTGGGTATCTCCCAGATCAGCGGCGGCTCCCGCACCAGTGTCGGCGGTTATGTGGAGGAGGAGCCCGAGGAGGAAAACTCCGCACAGTTTGATGTGGCTGACAATCGTCCCCTGGATGAAGTGGTCAAGTGGCTGATGGAGCAGGAGTACATCCCCAGCTTCTGTACCGCATGCTATCGCGAGGGACGCACCGGTGACCGTTTCATGTCCCTGTGCAAGAGCGGACAGATCCAGAACTGCTGTCATCCGAATGCGCTCATGACCTTAAAAGAGTACCTGTGTGACTATGCAAAGCCTGATACGCGTGCAATCGGTGATGCGCTGATCCAGAAGGAGCTTGTCAATATCCCCAATGAGAAAGTGCGTGGCATTGTTGTGGACAACCTTGCCAAGATCGCACAGGGCAGCAGGGATTTCCGCTTCTAACTGTGACTGACGCGCTCCGGCAGTTTGCCGAAATCACTGTAGCGTTTCGTCAATCCGACGGAAAATTTTTCAAATCTTTAGGTAATCCGTGCATAGCAATTGCCTGAAAAATTTTGTATAGTAAGTACAGTTCAAAACGGAAACAACAAATCAACAAATAAAAAATTTTCAGGAGGACACACCAATGTCAAGTTTATCATGTAAGAACATTTGCAAAAGATACCCCAACGGTTTTGAGGCTGTTAAGGATTTCAACCTCGAGGTAGAGGACAAGGAATTCATCATCTTCGTAGGACCTTCCGGATGTGGAAAATCAACTACTCTTCGTATGATCGCTGGTCTTGAGGAGATCTCTTCCGGTGAGTTATACATCGACGGAAAGTTAGAGAACGACGTAGAGCCGAAGGATCGTGATATCGCAATGGTATTCCAGAACTACGCACTGTATCCCCATATGACTGTATACCAGAACATGGCATTCGGTCTTAAGATGCGTAAGGTTCCCAAGGATGTCATCGACCAGAAGGTTCGTGAGGCAGCTAAGATCCTTGACCTTGAGAAATTATTAGACCGTAAGCCGAAGGCTCTTTCCGGTGGACAGAGACAGCGTGTTGCTATGGGTCGTGCGATCGTTCGTAATCCTAAGGTATTCCTTATGGACGAGCCTTTATCAAACCTGGATGCAAAGTTAAGAGTACAGATGCGTTCCGAGATCTCTGCATTACATCAGAAACTGGGCGCAACCATCATCTACGTTACACATGATCAGACCGAGGCTATGACCTTAGGTACCAGAATCGTTGTATTAAAGGATGGTATCATCCAGCAGGTAGATTCTCCTCAGAAATTATACGCTGAGCCTGACAACCTGTTCGTTGCAGGATTCATCGGATCACCTCAGATGAACTTTGTTGACGCTGTATGTAAGATCAACGGTTCAGAGGTTACATTAACCTTCGATAAGTTCTCCGTAGTACTGCCTCAGGCAAAGGCTCAGAAGCTCATCGATGGCAACTATGACGGAAAGACCGTTGTACTTGGTATCAGACCTGAGAACATCTCAGATGACAAGGAAGACGTAGCAAAGACTGCATGCAAGGTTACCACAGAGGTTACCGGCTATGAGTTACTTGGTGCAGAGGTTCTGTTATACTTCAACGTTGCAGGCGCTAAGATGACCGCAAGCGTTTCATCTACCACACCCGCTCGTTATGGCGATACTGTAGAGCTGGCATTCGATGCAAATGCAATTCATGTATTTGACAAAGAGACAGAGCTGACCATTACCAACTAGTCCGTTTGTTCATACTCAATCATAATAAAGGCTGGCATGCGAAAGCGTGCCAGCCTTTTTGAGCGCCCCTATTGGCATTTTTACGGAAATGTGTTATAGTTAGCAATATATGTAATGCAATATGGAGGAAAAGTGATGTTTGACTATAAGCAATACAAAAGAAATTATTTTATGCCCCCGGAAGTCTGTATGGACTGGGCAAAAAAAGAGTATGTAGATAAAGCACCCATCTGGTGCAGCGTGGATCTGCGCGACGGAAACCAGGCGCTGATCGAGCCCATGAGTCTGGATGAGAAGCTGGAGTTCTTCCAGATGCTGGTGGATATCGGATTCAAGGAGATCGAGGTCGGATTCCCGGCAGCTTCCGAGACTGAGTACGAGCTGGTGCGCACACTGATCGAGAAAAACATGATCCCTGAGGACGTAACGATCCAGGTGTTGACACAGGCTAGAGAGCACATCATCCGCAAGACCTTTGAGGCGGTAAAGGGTGCGCCGGGCAAGGTGGTCGTTCATGTATACAATTCCACCTCTCTGGCACAGCGCGAGCAGGTTTTTGCAAAATCAAAAGAGGAGATCAAGCAGATCGCCATCGATGGCGCGAAGCTGTTAAAGGAGCTGGCCGATGAGACAGAGGGTAATTTTATCTTTGAGTACAGCCCGGAGAGCTTTACCGGAACAGAGGTAGATTATGCGGTGGATGTATGTAACGCCGTGCTGGATATCTGGGAGCCGCGTCCGGACTTCAAGCCCATCATCAACATCCCGGCAACCGTAGAGATGTCCATGCCCCACGTGTTTGCACAGCAGGTGGAGTATGTGAGCAAGCATCTGCACAACCGTGAGAACGTGATCCTGTCTCTGCACCCACACAATGACAGAGGCTGCGGAATCTCTGATGCCGAGCTTGGTATCCTTGCAGGCGCAGACCGCATCGAGGGTACGATGTTCGGAAACGGTGAGCGTACCGGAAACGTGGATATCATGGTGCTTGGTATGAACATGTACGCACAGGGCGTGGATCCGGGACTGGATCTTTCGGATATGCCCCATCTGGTAGAAGTGTATGAGCGTCTGACACAGATGCATATCGATATGCGTCATCCCTACTGCGGAAAGCTTGTATTTGCAGCTTTCTCCGGCTCTCATCAGGATGCCATCGCAAAGGGTATGAAATACCGTGAGACAAAGGATCCGTCACACTGGACTGTTCCGTACCTGCCCATCAATCCGGAGGATGTGGGCCGCACCTACGACAGCGATGTGATCCGTATCAACAGCCAGTCCGGAAAGGGCGGCGTGGCATATATCATGGAGCAGACCTATGGCATCAAGATCCCGTACAAGATGCGTGCAGACTTTGGTTATGCAGTC
>JAQYOU010000130.1 GCA_028727105.1 bacterium | reverse complement strand
TACATAGAGATCCTGTAAGCCGGGCATTCCCGTCTGCATCTATGTCCGGATTTTCCCACAGCGCCTCAATATTCTGCCAGCTCTGCATCTTTCTTTGTTCGATGCACCGTTCCTTTTTGGTGATTCGGCGGCGCATAAACTGAAGATATCTTCAGCGGCATTCGACCAATATTGATGACATTATGCCACGTTCCCGCCGGTACAAAGATCACATCGCCGAGGCGGACGCGGTACTGTGTGTCCAGCTGACCTCTGTATGCACCCATTTTTACCATTCCACATCCCTGCTCTACGCGAAGCAGCTGATCCGTATCCCCATGCATTTCCTCACCAATTTCCCCATGCGGCGGCAGATGCATGAGCGTCATCTGCAGGTAACTTCCCGTCCAGAGCGCTGTGCGAAAATTCGTATTCCGTGCAGCACGTCTCGGAATATCCCCCACAAACGGGCATCCCCCGTAATCTCTTTCGTCATCAGAATAATCATTCCAATTCATCGTATCGCTCCTACATGTTTTCCCTACTATAATATGCAAGAGCAGAACGTAAGTGCAGCAAGCCAGCCGCATCTGCCAAAAACCAGCCAATGGGAATCGCCACCCAGATTCCGATCACACCGATGGTTTCCACCGAGGACAATGTATACGCCAGCAGCACCCGCGTTCCGAGAGAGATTACCGTCAGGATCACGGACATCACCGGCTTGTTCACTGCCCGAAAATATCCGTAAAGCAAAAACAGAATTCCGATCCCAATGTAAAACACTCCCTCAATCCGAAGATACTGTACACCGGCAGCTATCACATTCCGGCTGTTTGCTTCTGTCACAAAAATCCTCATAAAAGGCTCCGCCAGCAGAAAAACAACGGCACTGATCACCACACAGAAAACGGTCACATTCATAAGTGCCTTTTTGACTCCTATGCGTATGCGATCCCTGTCCCCTGCTCCATAATTTTGTGCCACAAACACAGAAAAAGCATTTCCAAAATCCTGCACCGGCATGTAGGCGATCGTATCTATTTTAACCGCCACCGCAAACGCAGCCATGATCACAGCGCCAAAACTGTTGACGATTCCCTGCACCATCAGGATTCCGAAGTTCATCACCGACTGCTGCAGACAGGTAAATCCCGATAGCGACAGTATCTTTTTTAAGCTCACCATATCCCATTGGAAGTCTTCCTTTTTCGGTCGATACGTGCCGTAGCAGCTCCAGAAATAGATCAGCACTCCAATTCCTGATACTGTCTGGGCGATCGCTGTTGCAACGGCAGCTCCTCTGATTCCGCTCCCGAGTACCGCCACAAACAACAGATCCAGGACAATATTCAATACCACCGATACACCCAGAAAGATGAGCGGTGCCACCGAATTTCCGATCCCCCTCAGCACGTTGGAAATATAATTGTATAGAAACGTTCCGAAGAAGCCAAAAAACACCCAAAAAAGATATGTGTACATATCTCCCACAATCTCCTCCGGCACCTGCAATAATGAGATGATCCCATGCAGCGAGCTGTAAAATATCACGATCATCAATACTGTCAGCGCACCTATGAACATCGAAGACATAAATATTCCATTTCTAATATCTTTCTCTTGTCTGCTTCCGAAGGACATGGATACAAAGGTACTGTTTCCAAGACTCAGTCCGATGATCACGGATGTCAAAAACGTCATCAGTGTATAGGAAGAGCCGACCGCCGCCAGCGCACCATTTCCCAGATACGTTCCCACCACCCACGTATCCACCAGATTGTATAATTGCTGCATCACATTGCCGAGCATCAGCGGTACAGCAAATGACCATATTCCTTTTGTAATATCACCTGTTGTCAGGTCGTGTTGTTTTATCATTCTATTTTTTTGCATTTTCCTCTAATTCCAACAGGTATTTATCATAATCAGACATAAATATGCGATTCTGAACAACACGATATTTTTCAAACTCAGTCTCCGCTTTGGTCTTGGCTATCTCCGCCGTGATTTTTCCCGCATCCTGTAAGACCTCTCTGTCATCTGCCATTAAAAACAGATCCAGACGCTTGCTCCAGTCCTCCATCGTCATAGGGATGGGGCGCTCCGCACGATCCTCCGCCAAATCCAAATATGCCGATACGATTCTTTCCAGAGAGCGCATCTCCTGCATCATAAACTTTTTTTATATGCTGATTAATTGCCGCAAAACTCACATCATAGAGCGTGGCCATCATTTTTTGCGTCAACCATATGTTTTCATCCTCATAGCGCATCTCTATGCTGTCCTGCTGATCACCCACAGTGGCAACATAGGTCAGATATTCTGCTGCGCTGGAACGAATCGTAATTCCCTCTCTCTTTTTTGCCATTTTGCCGCCACCTTTCTTCACTGGGCAAACTCTCCCCTGTGTTTTTCAAAGAACTCAAAAAAATATCTCACATTTTCCAACTCTGTCCATTTTGTTTCTTCCAATTCTTTCGAGTCAATATTATAGATCTTCGCATTTAGTGCACCCAGCATAATCGGTGAATGCGTCGCAATGATGAATTGACATCCCAAAAATCTTGCCATTTTATTCAACTTTTCTGCCAACAGCGTCTGGTTTTCCGGGGACAAGGATACTTCCGGCTCATCCAGCAGGTACAGCGCATCCGGCTCTATAAAATCATCCAGCATCTGCAAGGTCGTTTGTCCATTGGAATATTTCTCCTGCGCGAACTTCAAAATCTCCAGCTTCTGCTGCATTGCATAGGATCCTTTCAATTTTTCCATCTGGTCTTTTGTCATTCCCCGCCTGACATGCTCATAAATATATCCCTCGCCTAATACCTGCTCCTGCTGTATTTTCTTTATTTCATATAAGATATCCTCACTCTTGATATATCTGCTGTTTCGCGGAATTTCACGTATCGTTCGCCCTTCCTCATCATCAGCCAGTGTAAATTTACATTCATCTACAAATTTCATAAAATAAGATGTATTTCCATACTTATTGTTTGTCGCGTATTCCAGCCCTTCCATCTGAAGCTTGTTTGCCATAATATTCAGCATCGTCGATTTCCCGGAAGCATTGTTGCCATACAAAATAGTGATTGGTTGAAACAACAACATTTTTTCCGCCTTTTCTGCAAATACGTTGTATGGATAAATATTGGGATTGCGAACCGTCTCTTCTGAAAACAGAAAACTGCTTAAATAGATCATCGTTTCCACCTTCTTTACAAATGCACTTCTTTTTCCATTACTATAAACAGTTTAATGAAAAACGATTTCTTTTGCAAGTATCATGCAGCTTTACAGCCATTATTCCACTCTTGCATATCTTTCAGTCTTCATACAAATACTATGAAAAACACTTGCAAGGAGACAAAATATGATCAACAATGAAGAACTTCCGATCGGATTCACCATGGAGCTCGCGCAGCACTCTGATGCCCTAGTCCGTTTTTCCGGTATGACCAAAGATGATCAACAGAAAATCATCAGTCAGGCACGCAACGCAGCATCCAGGGAAGAAATGCGTCATCTGGTGGAATCCATCAAATAGTTGTCAATTCCACATAGAAAATAAGAAACCCACTCAGATTAATGAGCGGGTTTCTTACCATGATATTATTTATGTAACTGTCCAGTATTTTCTCTGTAAATTATTTCGGTCTCACCGGATGCCGGATGACCGTCTTCCATTTTTCCGGTGCCACTCTTCTGGCATCCGACAGATAGATCTCATGGTGAAGACGTTCTTCTGAAAAATCGTTCTCATACCCATTCTCTAGAAGAAACCGGTCCATCCTTGCAACTGTCTCCGGTTCATCATCAAAGGGTCCGATGTGCATACACTGCACACACATACCCTCCGTGATCGTGAGAAACTCCACTTTGGAAAAGTCTTCCTTTTTCTTCTTTTCCGCCTCTGCGACCGCCCAGTCAAAATCCTCTTTGGTCACGAAATCCGGCAGGCGGATCACAGAGATCCAGTGAAAATCTGCTTTTTTCGTATAGTCAATCCCTTTGACTCCGTCTTGCCACCAGAATCCCTCCAACGGCGGCACCACATAATCAAAATATCCCTTGATCTCGTGACTTCCCTTTTTGCTCATTTTGATCGTAAAAGCAACTCCATACAACAGACCGATTGCCTTTTTATACGCACCGTTCTCTTCATTCGGATTTCCAGTGCCACGCACTGCAATAAAAATCATTGCCGGAACATGTACGATCTCCGGTTTATTCTTTGGCATGTAAAACTCTTTGTACTCTTTCTTATAATCAAACGCCATCCTCGCTCCTCCTTCTTCTGGCAACTGAATCCGGTTCTCACACGCTACGCGTTTCCGCTCCAACCTGTCCTGAGTAGTTACTTTCTCTTTTTCTTTGGCTCCGGAAGTTCCTCATAAATTGCTTCAAACAGACCCGTCAGATATTCTGCGCTGTCCACATTTTCTAGCAGCAGCATATCCTTTGCCCCCTCATAAGGCGGTTCATAGCTTCCGTCCGGAATATATTTTTTCGCCGCCTCCACCGGCTTGACCAGCAGGCGGTCATCACACACATAGGCCGCGATCTTTCCTTTATAATAAATGATGTATTCTCCCATCATTGATCGGCTGGTGATCCCCTCCAGACCGGACAACTGATCCAAAATAAAACGGATGTATTCTTTGCTTGTCGCCATTGTCATTTCCCCTTTCATAACTGCTTACTCCGCTCGTGTACCCTTACATTTATCAATATAGCAAAATAAACACGACAACTATATGTCATATTTCTCCTGAAATTCAGCCAGTTCCCTTGTCAACGTCCTTGCCGATGCGCTATCCAAAACCCAGCTGATGATATTTGCAAATACATAGACCAAAACCACGCAGACAGAGATCGTTTTCAGGACATCCGTGTTCTCCGGTCTCAGCACATCTTCACCGAGAATGATCCCGTTTACCAGAAGTTCAATGAGCAGCAATTGAATCAATTTCCGGATAAGCACTTCTTTGATCGAAAGTTCCCTCTTCGAGTACATCACCGCCTGTGGCAGAATACCTGCAAATGCATAGATGAGCGGCATGATAAACACGGAATATCCAAAACGCGCATCCGGCCGGGCAATACTTCCGGACACGAAAATGACTATATTGATCAATGTGACCAGAACAAAATAATTTCGGAACATTTTTGATAACAGTTCTTTTCCCTGCATTGCTAGTTGCCCTCCTTTAACTTCTTTTTCAGCGCTGATACATATTTGCGGGAGATGATCACTTCCTCGTCATTTTGTAAAACAGCGATAAACCGGCCGTTCAGAGCCGGTTTGATCGCCTTGATCTTCATCAGGTTTACGATCACGGATTTGGAAACGCGCAAAAACTGTTTCTCCTCCAGCAGATGCTCGATCTCGTACAACTTCTGTTTCGTTTCATACACCTGCTTTGCACTGTACAGAAACACCTTATTGTCCACTGCTTCCACATAATAAAGATTTATGATGGGGATCTCATACTGCATGCCATCGCAGGCTCCGGAGATCTGTCCCTGCCTGGACTGTACAAAGGCCACGATCTCGCTCACCTGCGCGTTGATCCGGTGACATCGGATCTCCACCACCTCCGGCATTTCTTCCCCCACTTTCAAAACCTTTACTTCCATGTCTCACCTTCTCCTTATCCATCGGATACCTGTAATTTCGCTATTTGCCAGACCCCATCAGATAGCAATTCATATATTCCAGCACCATCGCATTCACTGTCTCTATACACTCTGTCGCATCTGCCGTTCCGGTTCCGAGTGCTGCTGCAAGAGGCGGTGCAAAAAGCGGCAGATCCGTAAAGTTCATATGTGCCGCGCCCTGGATATATTCATGCTTTGCATCCAGTGCATGCTCCAAAACATATTGATTCACATACAGAGTTCCATATTTCTGCCCCTGCTCGTAATGACTCTCACTGTCGAGGGCAAACAGCGGCACGGGATAAGGCTCTTCCTCATACTGATACTCGCCGTCTTCAAAACCGAGCTGCTCCCCGAGCATTGTTCCGTCCAGATCAATGACTGCATCCACGCCATCCCGGCTACGACCAACCGAAACACTTGCCGCGCCTCCGAGAGAATGACCCATCAGACCTATTTTTTCCACATCCGCCATAGCGAGCACGCTTTCAATTGTGCTCTTTTCCTCTTCGTTTTCGATGAACCATGCATCATTTACCGTACCGCTTAGTTTTGACTCTTCCACGCTGTCCAATACACAGTCGATATCCGCGGTACGTATCGCAAGCCATTGATGCGACAGGTCATGGATGTCCTTTTCCGGAACGTTATTCTCATTCACATACATGACCTCCTGAAGAAATGCCGGATCGACTGTTATGGTTTTTCCATCGGTATCCTTTGTGAAAAAAGAATGATACGGATGATCCAGACTGATCACCACATAGCCATTACTGGCCAGCTCCATATAAGTAGAGGTATTACTCTGGTAATATCCGAATGCTCCATGTGAGAATAATACCACCGGACAACTGCTCTGCGCAATCTCATTTGTCTTCGGATAGTAAAAATGCACCGGTATTTCCCGGTTCGAACCATCCGTTTCAAAGGTCTCCACTCTGTCTTTATCTATGAGGATCGCTGTTGCCTGTGCCACCTCATACGCTCCCGAAGTCTCAAGGCCTGCATATTCCGTGAATATAAACACAGGAACAAGGCTCACTGCAAGGATCACGATGCTTCCTACTGCGCCGAACACCGCCCCGGCTTTTGACCGCTTTCCGGTGGCTGTCCTTCTCCGGATCAGATACATCACGAATGCTCCCGCCAGACGTATGATGAGGAGCACAAAACACAGCTGATACTTAAAATCAAATGTGACATTCGGAAGAAGCATCGCAAACAAAAAAACCGCCAGCTCTCCCGCCCGGAAGACACATCTTGCCACCAGCCACTGCTTCTTCTCTGAAAATCTTGTAAAAGAAGAAATCATCAACGCCATTTCAAATACGATAAAACAGATCAATAAAAAAATACCCATTACAATCACCTTTCCCTTCATAAGTTAAGGCAATTATAGATGGGTATCTTTTTATTTACAATGGTCCGGGCAGTAAGATGCATTTTTTGCAGGTGAGATGCATGACATATGGTATATTTATAAATGCCATTATTGATCATCCCCTTCATCCGTTATATTGTTATGAATGTAGCAGGCTCTCGTCATCCTCTAGTAATAAGATCGTTTTCATTTTTCTACCAGTTTTTCTTCCCACTCTGTTTCCTTAAATCCGGTGAGGACGGTTGTTCCATCCACAATGATCGGGCGTTTCACCAGCATTCCGTTCGTCGCCAACAGCCGGAGCTGTTCGTCTTCGCTCATGACACCTAGCTTGTCCTTCAGCTGCATCTCCTTATAAAGCATGCCACTGGTATTGAAAAATTTCTTCAGCGGCAGCCCGCTCTTTTCATACCATTCCTTTAATTCGCCGTAAGTAGGGTTGTCCTCCACAATGTGACGATCTGTGTACTTGATCTGGTGTCCGTCCAGCCACTTCTTTGCCTTCTGGCAGGTGGAACATTTGGGGTATTGAATAAATAACATGTTTTGTCCTCCTGTATGATTACGTATAACTACATATTATGTTTTTTACAATACAATGTCAATTTTATAATTCAAACTATCTAAAGTCGCCAATTGCGACTTTAAACATAAGATATCGGACATTTCATACCAATATTCTGTTCTGAAATTGACAAGCCGATAAATAACGTCTATAATACTTCTATTACATTCGTAAGATTTAAGGAGGAATCTGAAATGAACGATTTACCCCAGATTTCTGAAGCTGAATATGAAGTTATGAAAATCGTATGGAAACATGCGCCGATCAGTACCAATGAAATAACAGATCAATTATTACAGACCACAAGCTGGAGCCCAAAAACGATACAGACTTTGATCAAACGCCTTGTGACCAAAGGCGCCCTGACTTATGAAAAGCAAAGCAGAGTATTTGTTTACACCCCATTGGTGGAGGAGAATGAATATATCGGGCAGGAAAGTAACTCTTTTCTTAAAAAATTTTATGATGGCGATATTACAGCCATGTTATCCGCTTACATTGAAAATGATAAGCTTTCTGCAACAGAAATAGACACCCTTCGCTCCCTTCTTTCCAAGAAGTCAAAAAAAGGAGACAATACACGTGGCTGATTTTATGATACGCTTCTTACTATGCAATGTGTTTATCAGCGGTATCATCGGAATCTTTTTGATAGTCAAGCAGATATTCAAAAACAGCCTTTCCAGCCGGATGCAGTATCATCTGTGGTTTTTGCTGCTTGGGTTGCTGGTCGTTCCCTTTCTACCGTGCCGACTCGTTGGAATTCCGCAGATCTTCTTGTGGCTTGGCAGTCTGAGAATATCTCCTTCTTCCGGCACCGGAACCGCTATAGAAGAAGCCCGAGGAATCGATTCGACCGGAAATACAGATTGGATGAAGGACTTTACCCTTTCAGTAAATAGCGGAGCTCCATCCATTGCCGGTTACATCTTATTGGGTATCTGGCTTGCAGGGATGCTTGTGATGATGATATTGGTAGTCAGATCTGCCCTCCGTCTACGCAGTTTGGAAACATCCGCGCTTCCTCTTCAAAACAAAGAAGTCCGCAGACTGTTTCATCGCTGTTTAGAAGAGATGGGAATTCACAGAAACATTCCTGTCTACAGTACCGCTTTTATGAAATCCCCGATCATTGTGGGACTTTTGAAACCGCGTATTTATTTACCGATTCATCTGATTTCTGATTATACCTCGACAGACGAAGCCTGCCCGATGCAAAGCAGCATGAATTACGGTATGCCCCGTGGGTACAGCGAATCCGATATGCGGTATATGCTGTTGCATGAACTGCAGCACTACAAACATAAGGATGCCCTTGCCGGATACCTGATGAACCTTGCGGTCGTGGTATATTGGTTCAATCCTCTTGTATGGTATGCCTTGAGGGAAATGCGTAATGACAGAGAGGTTGCCTGTGACACCTCGGTTCTAAAGATGCTTGAAGAGGATGAATACGAGGAATATGGCAATACACTGATCAATTTTGCAGAAAAGATTTCACTTACTCCTTTTCCGTTTGCCGCCGGGCTTGGGGGAAACATGAAGCAGATGAAGCGTAGGATCATCAATATTGCGTCTTACGAGAAGCCAACATTTGTGAAAAGACTAAAGGGTATGGCATCATTTGTGCTGACTGCTGTTCTCCTGTTCGCTTTTGCCCCTTTTATTTCTACATACGCATCAGAGGTCAACTACTACCAGTGGGACTCCTCTTCTGAGAATGTTTCCTATGTAGACCTTTCTTCATACTTTGGAGCATACGAAGGAAGTTTTGTTTTATATGATTTAGAAAATGATACCTGGCGCATACACGACATGGATCGTGCCGCCCTGCGGGTTGCGCCAAACTCTACGTACAAAATATATGCTGCTCTGTTCGCATTAGAAGATGATGTCATCACACCGGAAAATACGTTTCTTGCATGGGATGGGAAACATTATCCATTTGACACATGGAACTCTGACCAGACGTTACGATCTGCCATGAGCAATTCTGTTAATTGGTATTTTCAATCACTGAATGAACAACTTGGAACTCCTTCCGTACAAAAACACCTACAACAGATCAAATATGGAAACGAAAATATGAGTGGCGATTTTTCTTCTTTTTCGATGGAATCTTCCTTGAAGATTTCCCCAATCGAACAGGTTGAACTTTTAACCAAGCTGCAGAATAACAGTTTTGACTTCGCCCCTGAAAACGTCAATGCAGTAAAAGATGCCATCTGCCTTTCCTCTTCCGATACCGGTTCATTCTACGGAAAAACCGGAACCGGACGTGTAAACGGACAGGATGTGAACGGATGGTTTGTGGGCTTTGCAGAATGTGCAGATCATACATACTTTTTTGCCACCAACATTGGAGCAGATCATGACGCTACCGGAGGCAACGCAACCGAAATTACCATGTCTATCTTGTCTGACATGAATATC
>JAQYOU010000129.1 GCA_028727105.1 bacterium | reverse complement strand
AATGACTTACATTGAGGGAAATGCAGTTCGGCGCACGGATGCAATGCCGGACGATTGGGAAAATGAACAAAAACAGAGAAGAGAACGTGAGAAGAGGGAATTCGAAGAGCGTCAGCGCGCGCGCAGACGTCGTGCCGTTGCCAGACGCAATCAGGACAAAGCCCTGATCATGAACCGCAGCTATGTGTTTTTTTTGACGATGGCTGCAATTGTCACTTGCATTACAGCAGGGTTTTATATTAAACTACAGTCAGATATCACGATACATTTAGGCAATATCGCAAAGCTTGAGACAACTGTCAATCAGCTGAAGGCCGATAACGATGCCACCAGTAAGAGGCTTGCAACGGCAGTTAAGATGGAGGAGGTAAAGTCTCAGGCCATCGATGTGCTGGGCATGACCTATCCCAGTGAGGATCAGATCGTGTACTATGAGATCGATCATGCGGATTTTATGTCGCAGTACAGTGAAATACCGTGATTACTGTAAAGTAACGAAATACCGGAATGAAATAGGAAATAAGTGTTTTGGCAGATCAAAAGCAGAGAACAACAAGAAGAATCAAACCGAAAAAATTTACGATACGCATGAAAAAGAAGCTGATCATATTGTTTCTTTTGATCGCGTGTGCCCTGACCGGACTGATCGTCCGAATCATGTACATTCAGTATGTGAAAGGGGCTACTTACGAAAAAATTGTGTTGTCACAACAGGCATATGACAGCGAGACGATACCTTACCGAAGAGGGGATATCCTGGATTCGAAGGGAACGATCCTTGCTACCAGCACGGATGTCTATAACCTTGTGCTGGACTGTAAGGTGCTTACCAGTGATGTGGGAGGGAAGCAGCCTTATCTGGAGCCTACATTGACAGCGCTTTTTTCATGTTATCCTGAATTGAATGAGAGTGAGATCCGGCAGCTTGTGGCAGACTCTCCGAACAGTCCCTATAACGTGCTATTGAAAAAGATCAGCTACGAGGAAATGAACAAATATGCCTCCATGGCGGCTGATACAGAGAATCATCCGAATCTGAAGGGTGTCTGGTTTGAAAAAAATTATATCCGGACCTACCCTTACGGTTCCCTGGCAAGCCCTGTGATCGGGTTTACCAGATCGGATAATGTAGGTATGCTTGGACTGGAAAGCTATTATGATGATGTGTTAAGCGGAACAAACGGAAGACGGTATGGATATCTGAATTCGGACAACGATCTGGAAAAAACCGTGCGGGAGGCTGTGGACGGTGACACGATCGTGACAACGATCGATGCCAATCTGCAGAGCATCGTTGAGAAAAAGATCAAAGAATTTTGTGAGACCTTTGAGAATGCTTACAGGGAAGGTCCGGCTGCCAGCAATATCGGCGTTTTGATCATGAATCCCCAAAACGGTGAGGTGAAGGCGATGGCACAGTATCCTACCTTTGATCTCACGGATCCATGGAATCTTGACAGTATGTATACGAAAGAGGAACAGGAAGCGATGAGCGAGGAGGAGATCGCGGATGCCCGTGACCGCCTGTGGACGAATTACTGTGTTTCTTCTACCTATGAGCCGGGATCCACGGCGAAGCCCTTTACAGTTGCCTGCGGGTTGGAAACGGGTGTTTTGAAGGGGAATGAGAGTTATGTATGCGACGGAGGAGAAAGCATTTCCGGACATACGGTCCGCTGTGTGAACCGTAACGGTCACGGAACAGAGACGATCCGCACGGCACTTATGGACTCGTGCAATGATGCGTTGATGCAGATGTCGTATCGGATCGGTGCAGAGAAATTCTGTAATTACCAGAGTATTTTCGGGTTTGGACTGCGCACGAATATAGATCTGCCCGGCGAGGCGCGTACGGATTCGCTGATCTATCATGTGGAAGCTATGAAGACCATCGACCTTGCAACCAATTCCTTTGGACAGAATTTTAACGTGACGATGATACAACTGGGTGGGGCATTTTCTTCCCTGGTGAACGGCGGGGATTACTATCAGCCCCATATGGTATCAAAGGTTCTGGATGAAAACGGAAATGTGATCCGAACCATCCAGCCGGTCCGCATCAAGCAGACGATCTCCGAGGAGACCAGCAAGCAGCTGAAAAGCTATCTGTATGATACGGTTTCTGAGGGAACCGGACGTTATGCGAAAGTGGCGGGCTATTCCATGGGAGGAAAGACCGGAACCGCGCAGAAGTCTGTCGGCGGTTCAAAGGATGAAAAAAACTATCTGGTATCTTTTATCGGATATTTCCCACAGGAGGATCCGCAGTATGTGATCTATGCAGTGGTAGATGAGCCGAATGCAAAAGAACAGGCGCACAGTACGTATGCACAGAATCTTGTGCGTGAGATCCTGGAAGAGGCATTGCCTTATCTGAATGTCTATCAGGATGAAATACCGGCAGAGCGCGCATTGACACCGGAGGAAACTAATTTTTATACCGGACTGGACGGTGTGATCGTACCTGCGACAACCGCAACGCCTGCGGAGGGAGAACAGCCGGAGGGTGAAACGGAAGGAAACGGTGATCAGGAGGCAGAACCGGATGCAGCCGGGGACGAAGACAAGACCCAACAGTAATTGTGAATCATAACCTCACAAAAGCAGTAATAAGTTATAGTAATTGCTTTTGTGGGGTTTTTTATATGGAGCGGGAGGAATGGACGAAGGTCCACAATCGGAAAAAGATCGTTTTGATGTTTTTTATCGTGGCGCTTCTGATGTGTCTGCTGGTTGGGCGGCTGGTGTACCTGATGATCTGGGGATCTGTTTATTATGGCGGGAAAGCACAGGAGATTCATGAGAGGGAGCGTCCGATCAAAGCGGCGCGCGGAAATATTTATGACAGAAACGGCGTGCTGCTTGCGTCCAACCGGACAGTATGTACCATCTCGGTCATCCATAGTCAGATCGAAGATGAAGAACAGGTGATCAAGGCGCTGTCGTCAGCACTTCAGATGGACGAAAGTGAGGTGCGCAAACGTGTGGAAAAAGTCAGCTCCATGGAGCGGATCCGGTCAAACGTTGATATCGAAACAGGTGATAAGATCCGGGATATGGGACTTCCCGGTGTGAAGGTGGACGAGGATTACAAGCGCTATTATCCCTATGGCTCCCTCGCCTCTAAGGTGCTAGGCTTTACAGGAGGAGATAATCAGGGGATCGTCGGACTGGAGGTGAAATATGATGAGCTTTTGCAGGGTGAACCGGGAAAGATCCTGACTCTGACGGATGCACGGGGGATTGAGATCGAAGGCGTGGGAGAGAGCAGGAAAGAACCGGTGAATGGAGATGATCTGTATCTCACGCTGGACTATAACATCCAGACCTATGCCATGCAGGCTGCCGAAAAGGTGATGGAGCAAAAGTCAGCGGACAGCGTGGAGATCATTGTCATGAATCCTTCAAACGGAGAAGTTTATGCGATGGTGAACGTGCCGGAGTTTGATCTGAACCATCCGTTTACTTTGACAGAAGCCTATGAACCGGAAGCGGGAGTCAGTGAGATGGATGCACTGAATACGATGTGGCGAAACAAATGCCTGAATGATACCTATGAGCCGGGAAGTATCTTTAAGATCATCACGGCATCTGCAGCTCTTGAAGAAGGCGTGGTTTCCGTGGATGATACCTTTTACTGTCCGGGGTATATTACGGTGGAGGATCGCAGGATCCGTTGCCATAAGGTGACCGGGCATGGAAGCGAGACTTTTGTACAGGGATTGCAGAATTCCTGTAATCCGGTCTTTATTGCTGTGGGACAGCGCATCGGTGTGGAGAACTATTTCAAGTATTTCAGACAATTTGGGTTGAACCGGCTGACAAATATCGATCTGCCGGGTGAGGCCGGGACGATCATGCATGCCAAGGAAAATGTCGGTCCGGTAGAGCTGGCGACAATCTCCTTTGGCCAAAGCTTCCAGATCACACCGATCAAGCTGGCAACGACCGCCGGATCTCTTGTCAACGGGGGGCTTTTGGTCACGCCGCATCTGGCACTTGAGGCGCGTGATGCAGACGGAACTCTTGTAAAGGATTTCAGAGAAGCATATCAGCTGAGTGAGGATGACCGGATCGTATCTGAGGATACCTCAAAGCTGATGCAGGAGCTTTTGGAGAGCGTTGTGACAGAGGGCGGAGGAAAACGCGCTTATATCGAGGGATATTCGATCGGGGGAAAGACGGCAACCTCACAGACCCTGCCAAGAAGCGCACACAAATATATTTCTTCTTTTATAGGCTTTGCTCCGGCAGATGATCCGCAGGTTCTGGTGCTTGTCGTGATCCATGATCCCCAGGGGATCTATTACGGAGGAACCATTGCCGCTCCGGTCGCCCGGGATATTTTTGCGGATATTCTGCCATATTTGAATATCGCGCCTTGCACTGAGAAAGAAAATAACGTATACTAGATAAGTTGAAAATATAGTTTCACAAAAGAACGACAAATGAAAGAGGGATCGATATGGAAAAAGCATTCGATATGACAAGTACATGTATTTTTGCAGTTTTAATCGCCTTTGCGATCAGCGCACTTCTGGGGCCCGTTCTCATTCCGTATCTGCGGAAGCTGAAGATCGGTAATACCGAGCGTGAGGAACTGAAATCCCATCAGGTAAAAAACGGAACACCTACGATGGGCGGACTCATGATCCTGATCGCGATCACGGTCACAAGTCTGATCTTTGTGAAGGATCATCCACAGATCATGCCTGTGTTGTTTGTAACCCTGGGCTTTGGTATCATCGGATTTCTGGATGATTATCTGAAGGTTGTATTGCGGCGTTCCGACGGACTTCTCGCATGGCAGAAGATGCTGTGTGAGATCGTGGTGACCGGCGTGTTTGCAGCATATATGGTATGGCAGGAAGTGCCTATGACCATGCTGATCCCTTTTAGTGGAGGGAAATACTTAAACCTTGGCTGGCTGGCTTTTCCGGTTATGTTTTTGGCAGTGATCGGTACCGTCAACGGCGTGAATTTTACGGACGGACTGGATGGTCTGGCCAGCAGCGTGACGATTCTTGTAGCAACCTTTTTTGCGGTTGTGGCGATCGGAAGTGCCAGCGGCGTGGCTCCGATTACCTGTGCAGTTGTGGGTGCACTGCTTGGCTTCCTGTTGTTTAACGTGTATCCGGCGCGTGTATTCATGGGAGACACCGGATCGCTTGCCCTGGGTGGTTTTGTGGCAGCAACTGCATATATGTTGCAGATGCCGATCTTTATCCTGATCGTTGGAATGATCTACTGGATCGAGATCCTTTCCGTGATGCTGCAGGTAGGCTATTTCAAGCTGACGCACGGAAAACGGATCTTTAAAATGGCACCGATCCATCATCATTTTGAACTGTGCGGATGGTCGGAAACACGAATTGTTGCGGTATTTTCAATTGTGACAACATTACTTTGTCTGCTGGCATATGTGGCACTGTAAAGGAGAGAAACGATGAGAATTCAAATGGATCTTCAGGATAAAAGAGTACTGGTTGTTGGAACAGGGATCAGTGGAATCGCAGCAGCAGAGCTGCTTTTTGCAAACCATATTGCGTTTGACATTTTTGACGGAAATGAAAAACTGGAGGAAGAGGATGTTCGTGCAAAGTCTGAAGCATTGAAGGAGTGTCCTGTGATCTTAGGCACTCTTCCTGCAGAATGCATGGACAACTACTCCTATGTGATCTTAAGTCCCGGTGTGCCCACGGATCTTCCGATGGTAGATGCGCTCCGGGCAGGTGGAGCAAAGATCTGGGGAGAGATCGAACTGGCATATGCGTTTTCTAAGGGAGATGTACTGGCGATCACCGGTACAAACGGAAAGACGACAACCACCGCACTGACCGGAGCGATCATGAGAAATTATGCGGCTGATGTGCAGGTGGTCGGCAACATCGGGATACCGTATACGCGCATGGCACCGGAAATGACAGATGAAACAGTTACTGTTGCCGAGATATCCAGCTTCCAGCTGGAAACCGTGGAGCATTTTGCACCAAAGGTATCTGCGATCTTAAATATCACACCGGATCACCTGAACCGTCACCATACGATGGAAAATTATATTGCTGCCAAAGAACGCATTACGGAAGGCCAGCAGGCGGATCAGGTCTGCGTGCTCAATTATGAGGATGCGGTGCTGCGTGCGTTTGGCGAAGAACTGAAAAAGAAGATGCATGTGTTGTATTTCAGCAGTGCGAGAGAGCTTGCGGATGGCCTGTATTTAAAGGGAGAGGAGATTTATACTGCAAAAGAAGGCTGTGCCCGGCTGGTCTGCAATGTCAATGAACTGAATCTGCTTGGAAAGCACAATTACGAAAATGTGATGGCGGCCACCGGCATCGCGTTAAGCTACGGTGTTCCCCTTGAAAAGATCAAAGAGGTGCTGGTCAGATTTACTGCTGTAGAGCATAGAATAGAGTATGTTACCGAAGTGGATGGAGTCAGATATTACAACGACTCCAAGGGAACCAATCCCGATGCAGCCATTCAGGGCATTCGGGCAATGAACCGTCCGACCTGCCTGATCGGCGGGGGATATGATAAACAGTCGGAGTATGATGAATGGATCGCCGCTTTCGATGGGAAGGTGAAAAAGCTGGTACTGATCGGGGCAACCGCCCAAAAGATTGCAGATACCTGTGAGCGCATGGGATTTACGGATTATGTGTTTGCGGATTCGCTGCAGGAGGCCGTGGATATCTGCCATGAGACAGCGGTAAGCGGAGATGCGGTGCTTCTTTCTCCGGCATGTGCAAGCTGGGGGATGTTTGACAATTATGAGCAGCGTGGCTGTATGTTCAAGGATATGGTAAGAAAACTGAAAAAGTAACGAAAAAGGAGCGGCTATATGGCAAGACGTCAGAAGAAAAAGCGCCAAATTAAATATTTTGATTACAGTCTGCTATTTATCATTATCTTTCTGATCTGCTTTGGTCTGGTAATGCTCTACAGCACAAGTGCTTATGATGCACAGCTCACCTTTAAGGATCCTGCGCATTACCTGAAGAGACAGGGGTTTGCCTTTGGACTGGGTCTGGCGGGCATGTTTGTCATCTCGCAGATCGATTACCGCGTCTGGAAAAAATTCGGAAATCTGGCGTATATCGTTGCAATCGTACTCTGCACGCTGGTGCTCATACCGGGCATCGGTATTGAACATAACTATTCCAGAAGATGGCTCGGTATTCCGAATTCCAGCCTGGAATTTCAGCCCTCGGAGTTTGCAAAGCTGGCCGTGATCGTGTTTCTGGCTGCCATGATCAGTAAGATCCCAAAAAAAATGGCAAAGTTTGTAAATGTTCTGAAGGTAATGGGCTTCATTCTTCCGTTGTTTGCCGTGATCGCTTATAACAACCTGAGTACTGCAATCATTGTTATGGGAATCGGAGTGGCGATGATCTTTGTGGCAAGCCCGAAATATCTGCAGTTTATTCTGATCGGTCTTGCGGGTGCGGGTGGTATCGCGCTCTTTCTGGTGCTTCCTTCAGCCGGTTATCGAAGCGAGCGCATCCAGATGTGGTTTCATCCCGAGGATTATGCCAAGGGCTATCAGACGCTGCAGGGACTGTATGCCATCGGTTCCGGCGGACTGTTTGGAAAAGGGCTCGGAAACAGCATGCAAAAGCTTGGGTTCGTTCCGGAGGCTCCCAATGACATGATCTTTTCTATTATCTGTGAGGAGCTGGGCCTGTTCGGCGCGATCTGTGTGATCCTTTTGTTTCTGCTTCTCATGTGGCGCTTTATGGTGATCGCAAACAATGCCAGGGATCTTTTTGGAGCCCTTCTTGTGACGGGTATTCTTGCGCATATTGCCATCCAGGTTGTTTTAAATATCGCAGTTGTTACAAATTCGATCCCAAACACCGGAGTCACGCTGCCTTTTATCAGCTACGGAGGTACTTCTGTTGTGTTTTTGATGGCGGAGATGGGGCTTGCCCTGTCGGTATCACGCGGAATACAGTTTGAGCCGGATACATCGGAGATTGCTTATGATTAAGGAACAACGCAGGGAGATCCTGCGCAAAAAAAAGAGAAAACGGAATATGTTGATCCTGTTTGCGCTGATCATTCTGTTGGTCGGTATAGGTGTAGTGCTTGTCACGCAGGTGTTCACGGTCAAAAAAGTGAATGTGGTGGGCAATGAACTCTATACGGATGAGCAGATCGAAGAGATCGTGCTGAGCGATGAGTATTCATGGAGCACCTTGTACGTCTATCTGAAATACCGGTTTCTTCGTCCGGAAAAGCTCCCCTTTGTGGATGCGATGGAGGTATCCCTTGCTCCGTCGAAGCCGCATGAACTGACGGTAGAGGTATATGAAAAGGGTATTCTTGGGTATCTGTACATCAGCTCCATCGATCAGAACGCGTATTTTGATAAGGATGGATTTGTTGTGGAAACCTCTCAGGAGGTGATCGGGGACGTGCCAAAGATCGAGGGCCTTTCCTGCGATTCGGTCATTTTATACGAAAAGCTTCCGCTTGCCAATGACACTGCGCTGAAGAACCTTCTTTCTCTGACACAGCTGCTTCAGAAATATGAGATACCTGCAAAACAGATCAAATATGAGGAACTATCCGGAGCAATGACGGTGTATAGCGGAAAGATCACGATCTTAGTGGGAAATGCGGATAATCTTGCACAGAAGATCCTGCGTTTGCAGTACATTTTGCCTCAGCTGGAGGGCAAAAAAGGAACGCTGCATCTGGAAAACTGGACAAGCGAGACAACAGATATCATTTTTGACCCTAAAAAAAGCAAAAATTCAAAATAATGGTTGATAATTTTTTGAAGAAATACTATTATAAATATGATTAGGGGTCGATTGCGACATTTTATCATGACTTTTGTAAATGACTGTGTAAATTGACAGTTGCATAGATTTGAGGATAGAGGAGGACAAGCTCTTGTTAGAGATTACAACCACAGGTGCAGATAATAACGCGAAGATCATTGTGATCGGTGTCGGAGGAGCCGGTAACAATGCTGTAAATAGAATGATCGATGAGAATATCGGAGGAGTGGAGTTTGTCGGTGTTAACACGGACAAACAGGCGCTTGTACTTTGCAAGGCGCCGACATTGATCCAGATCGGAGAAAAGCTGACCAAGGGATTAGGCGCAGGTGCACAGCCGGAGATCGGTATGAAAGCGGCTGAGGAGAGCGTGGATGATCTGACAAACGCGATCAAGGGCGCAGATATGGTTTTTGTTACATGTGGAATGGGAGGCGGTACCGGAACCGGTGCGGCTCCTGTTGTTGCAAAGATCGCAAAGGATATGGGGATCCTTACGGTTGGCGTTGTAACCAAACCCTTTAAATTCGAGGCAAAACAGCGTATGGTGAATGCAATTTCGGGCATCGACCGCTTAAAAGAGAGCGTTGATACCCTGATCGTGATTCCCAATGATAAGCTTTTGGAGATCGTAGACCGCCGGACGACGATGCCGGATGCCCTGAAAAAGGCAGATGAAGTATTACAGCAGTCCGTTCAGGGTATTACGGATCTGATCAATCTGCCTGCACTCATCAACCTTGATTTTGCAGATGTGCAGACTGTTATGAAGGACAAGGGACTGGCTCATATCGGTATCGGTGAGGCACATGGTGATGAGAAGGCGCTTGATGCAGTGAAGCTTGCAGTTGCCAGCCCTCTGCTTGAGACTACCATTAATGGTGCTTCGCATGTCATTATCAATATTTCCGGAGATATCTCCCTGATGGATGCAAACGATGCTGCAAGCTATGTTCAGGATCTGGCAGGAGACGAAGCCAATATCATCTTTGGTGCGAAGTACGATGAGACTATGCAGGATACTGCGAAGATCACCGTCATTGCAACAGGACTTGAGGCGAATAAGAAACCCTCTGTGACACCGTTGATGAGTGGAATGAAGTATTCTCCTACAACCGGCACTGCTACAGGAACAGCTACCCGTCCGATGAGCTCCGGACTGACCAGCCGTAGTGGTCTTTCGGGTGCTGCCGGAACCGGCTATACACGGAATCTCGGAACAGGAACTGGTGCAGCTGCGCCCACAACTCCTGTGAATCCGGCTTTTTCCGGCATTCAGAAGCCGAAGCGTCCGGAGAGCAGTGTGCCCGAGAAGGATATCCAGATCCCGGCGTTCCTGAAGAATACCAGAAGATAAGAAATACAGGAAGAAAAAAGAAACATACAGAGATGAACGTTTTCCGACGATGGATCCGTTCATCTCTTTTTTTGTTCAGTACACTTTTTTTGACAAAATCTGCAGAGAGGCTGCGATATAATCAGTTTATCACAGGAATTGTTCCGGCATTGGCAAACGGATCTGCCTGATGCTTGAAGGAACAGCTCCGGAGCGCAGGAGGAGATTCATATGTGGAGGTGACGATTTACATAGATGTACTGTGGATGCGTACATTTGAAATGGAATTGTTCGTATGCATCTTTGTGAATCATTGGATGAAGCAGATGCGTCCGACGTGGCGGATCATCTGGATGACAGCAGCTGCAGTAAGCGCAGAGGTACTTGCGTTTGTGATCTTCGGCTATGGGACCGTATACGCAGTGACAAGTCTTCTTTCCCGCATGCTCTTATTGCTGGCAGTTTTCCGGCCGAAAAGCTGGGGGATCTTCCTTCGGCTTTTTTTATGGAGTATGACAGGTACGATGGCAGCTGGTGGGGTATTTACCGCATGCATGGATCATGTTCCAAAGCGGTACTGGTTTTCTGCGGGTGTCATTTTGTGTGCGCTTCTTGTGATCACTTCATTGATCCTGGAGGAACGGCGCACCATGCATGACTGCCATTTGTACCGGGTAAAGCTTTTCGATCATGGGAATGTGGTGGAGGTTACAGGTCTGTATGACACGGGCAACCGTCTGCGCGATCCGTATGTCCGGGAGCCGGTGCATATTCTGGCACTCTCTGAGGCGCGGAAGCTTCAAAAGGTGCTAAAAAGCAGCAGGCTGATTCCGTTTTCTACCATCGGAGCGCCGGATGGAATGCTGGAGGTGTGGACGATCGATGCAATGGAATGGCCCGGAGGAAGGCAGGAACAGGTTGTGATCGGTGCTGCACCGGATGTGATCTTTGAGGGCAAAGACTACCGGTTGATCCTTGCTGCTGACTGGAGAGATAAATCATAAGTATTGGAGGGTGTTTGTATGTACATAAAGATCAACGTACCGAACCGTTTTCAACTAAAGATGATACCCAGGATCTATACGATGCTGTTTCAGAAGGAACGTGAGATCCATTATATCGGAGGGGCGGAGGTGCTCCCGCCGCCTTTGGAGGCAGAGCGTGAACGGGAGTGTATCCTTCTTATGGGGGATAATTGTGCGGAGGCGCGAAAGGAGCTGATCGAGCACAATCTGCGTCTGGTTGTTTACATTGCAAAGAAATTCGATAATACAGGTGTAGGGGTGGAGGATCTGATCTCCATCGGAACGATCGGGCTGATCAAGGCGATCAATACATTTAATCCGGATAAAAAGATCAAGCTTGCCACCTATGCCTCCCGGTGTATTGAAAATGAGATCCTCATGTATCTGCGCAGAAACAGCAAGACCCGGATGGAGGTGTCCATTGATGAGCCGTTAAATGTGGATTGGGATGGAAACGAACTTCTATTATCGGATATCCTGGGAACTGACGAGGATGTCATCTCCAAGGACCTTGAAACAGAAGTGGAAAAAAAGCTGCTGGTCAATGCGATCGAACACCTTTCCGCGCGTGAAAGGCAGATCGTGGAATTGCGTTTTGGATTGCACACGCCGGATGGAAAGGAGCTGACGCAGAAAGAAGTGGCAGATGCGTTGGGCATATCCCAGTCTTATATCTCAAGGCTGGAAAAAAAGATCATGAAAAGACTGAAAAAAGAGATCGTACGCTTTGAATAAACAGAAAAAAGTGGTAAAATAGAACTGAAAGACAGGGGTGTTTTTTCAGTTCTATTTTTTTATAAAAGGAGATGGGTATTTATGTTATTGGAATTTTTGGGCGCTGCTCATGAGGTGACGGGAAGCTGTCATTTTTTACAGTATGAAGATAAGCATCTGCTTGTAGACTGCGGAATGGAACAGGGACCGGATCTGTATGTCAATCAGGAGATACCGGTCAATGCCGCTGCAGTCGATACGGTTCTCGTAACACATGCGCATATTGATCACTCCGGCTTATTGCCGCTCTTATATGCCCATGGTTTTCGCGGCAGGATCTATTGCACGCAGGCAACCTATGAGCTCTGCACGATCATGTTAAAGGATTCTGCCCACATTCAGGAGTTTGAGGCAGAGTGGCGGAATCGGAAGGCAAAGCGCTCCGGGGGCGGACAGGTGGAACCGCTCTATACCATGGAGGATGTACAGGGGGTGCTGAATCATTTTACTCCGTGCATTTACGGAGAAACGGTACAGGTGGATGATGCGCTTCAGATCCGTTTTGTGGATGCCGGGCATCTGCTTGGATCATCGTCCATAGAGCTATGGGTGACAGAAAAGGGAAAAGAAGTCAAACTGGTCTTTTCCGGTGATATCGGTCAGGGGAATAAACCGCTTATTAAATCACCGACTTTTTTGCAGGATGCAGATTATGTGATCATGGAATCTACCTACGGTGACCGTGAGCACACGCTGCCGGTGGATTATGCTACGGAGCTGGCGGAGGTCATCAAACGGACATTTATTCGCGGGGGGAATCTGGTCATCCCTGCGTTCTCCGTTGGCCGTACCCAGGAGATGCTTTATTTCCTGCGACGGATCAAAACGGAACATCTGCTGCCGGAATTTGAGGATTTTGAGGTGTACATCGACAGCCCGCTGGCTATCGAGGCGACCAATGTATTTCATAAAAACGTGAGGGAGTGCTTTAGCCAGGAGGCGCTGGAATTAGTAGAAAACGGAATGAATCCGATCCAGTTTCCGGGTCTCAAAACGGCCGTGGACAGTAATGCAAGTAAGCAGATCAATTTTCTGAAGAAACCGGTCGTTATCATCTCGGCATCCGGTATGTGTGAGGCCGGACGGATCAGACATCACTTAAAGCATAATCTGTGGCGTGATGATTCTACGATCCTGTTTGTGGGATATCAGGTTCCGGGAACGCTCGGTCATGCTCTTTTAAATGGAGCAAAAGAAGTGAAACTGTTTGGAGAAATGATCGAGGTGCATGCGGAGATCGTGAATCTGCCCGGGATCAGTGGTCACGCGGACCGTACAAAGCTGACGGAGTGGGCGGCAGCCTTCAAAAAGAATCCGCCGAAACGTGTCTTTGTGGTACACGGTGATGACAAAGTAACGGATGAATTCGCTATGCATCTGCATAATGATCTTGGCTATGAGGCTGTCGCACCTTTTAGTGGCGACATTTACGATCTGTTCACCAATGCCTGCATCAAACAGGGCAGCCGCATGATGCTGCCGAAGAAGACAAAGAACTCCGGCAAGGCATCAAGCAATGTATTTGCCCGTCTGTTGGCGGCAGGACAGCGCCTGCTTGCTGTGATCAATAAAAACGAAGGCCTGCCCAACAAAGAACTGGCACGCTTTGCTGATCAGATCAATTCCCTGTGTGACAAGTGGGAGCGGTAAGATAACCTTCTATGTCGTACGGGATATTTCTTCGACTTTGTTGCAACGGAGAAGAAATGCCCGTACGGTATTGATCACTTCAGATAATTCTTCATGTGATTGAGCGCCGACTTCTCCAGCCGCGACACCTGCGCCTGGGAGATATGGATCTCCTGCGCCACTTCCATCTGGGTCTTGCCCTCAAAAAAACGCAGCTTAATGATATAGTTTTCCCGCTCGCCGAGTCGCTCCATGGCATCACTTAAGGACAGCGACTCGATCCAGCGGGATTCTTTGTTTTTCTTATCCGCGATCTGATCCATGACATAGAGGGTATCCCCGCCGTCTGTATATACCGGATCATAGAGACTGACAGGACTTTGGATGGCATCCAGCGCATAGACGATCTCTTCCTTTGTCAGACCGGATTCCTCTGCGATCTGTTCGATGGTGGGTTCCTCCTGAGTGCGGTTCATCAGGATCTCTTTTGCATGAATGGCTTTGTAAGCAGTGTCCCGAAGTGAGCGGGAAACGCGGATGCTGTTGTTATCGCGAAGATAGCGACGGACTTCACCGATGATCATCGGAACCGCGTAGGTGGAAAATTTGACCCCCATGGTCGGGTCAAAATTATCAAT
>JAQYOU010000128.1 GCA_028727105.1 bacterium | reverse complement strand
ACCCATACGGACAGCGATCATATCGGCGGCGCAGACGTGATCATTTCCAAATTTGATATCGGGCAGATATTTCTGAGTGATTTTAAGAAAGATAATAAAACCTACCGTGAGCTCATGGACAGCATGAAGAGCAGGAACATGACTTTTTCCACCCCGGAGGTTGGGACGGAATATGAACTGGGGGATGCGGTTGTTACGTTCATTGCCCCGAATGATACCTATGAAGATCCGAATAACAGCAGTATCGCGTTGATCGTAGATTATGGTGACAATTCCTTTTTGTTCAGCGGTGACTGCGAGGAGAAGGCAGAGCAAGATATTTTGTCTAATGGGATGAATCTCGATGTGGATGTCTATCAGGCAGGGCATCACGGCAGCAGATCGTCCTCTACGGAGGATTTTCTGGATGCGATGTCGCCGGAGTATGCCGTCATCAGCTGTGCGGAGGGAAACAGCTACGGGCATCCACATGCACAGACTTTAAACAATCTGCGCGCAAGGCAGATCAAGGTATTTCGTACCGACGAACAGGGCAGCATCGCAGCCTACAGTGACGGAACGGATATTATGTGGAATTGTTCGCCCAGTGACAGCTGGCAGTCGGGTGAGCCTTCCGGAAGCGGAAAATAAACAGCAGGATCCGGAGACTTAAGAAAACAAGATATTTGGTGATATTTTATTCAAAAATAGCGGAAAGAATTGCATTTTCATGCGTTTCTACCATTGTATTTTGCATAGTCGTACTGTATAATACATGAGAATATGTGAAAAAGAAACGCGCAGCGAAAGGCTGTGCCAAAGGAGGAAACATCATGAAAAAGAAATTACTTTCGATTGCACTGATCGCAGTGATGGCTGCTACCATGCTCTGTGCATGTGGTAAGAAGGAGTCTGCAGGCATGACGATCAACGATGGCGTGCTGACAATGGCAACCAACGCGTACTTCCCGCCTTACGAGTACTATCAGGGAGAGGATATCGTCGGAATTGATGCAGACATCGCAAAGGCAGTTGCAGACAAGCTTGGACTGGAGTTAAAGATCGAGGATATGGAGTTCGATTCCATCATCACAGCCGTGCAGACCGGAAAGGCTGATATGGGTCTGGCAGGAATGACGGTTTCCGATGAGAGAAAGGAATCCGTAAACTTCTCTGATACATATGCAACCGGTGTCCAGGTTGTTATCGTGCCGGAGGATTCCGATATTGCAAGCGTTGACGATCTGGCAGGAAAGAAGATCGGTGTACAGCTTTCTACAACCGGTGATATCTACGCATCTGATGACTACGGTGAGGATAACGTAGAGAAGTATAACAAGGGTGCAGACGCTGTCATGGCTCTGACTCAGGGCAAGGTAGACGCAGTGATCATCGACAATGAGCCTGCCAAGAACTTCGTAGCAGCAAACGAGGGATTAAAGATCCTTGATACCGAATATGTGACAGAGGATTATGCAGCATGCATCAACAAGGAGAACACGGAACTGTTAGATGCAGTCAACGGTGCACTGGCTGAACTGAAAGAGGACGGCACCTTACAGAAGATCATCGATCAATATATTACCGCAGAATAATCGGCAATATTTATGGGAGGCGGGTATGTTACCTGCCTCCTTTTCACTGTTGTTACGCTCGAAAGAAGCTGCCGTTGGCAGGTTCTGCAGGTGGGGAAAGGATCATGTATGTCATTTTTGGATGAATTCAAACAAAAGCTAATTTTCGTTTTTATTGAGGAGCAGCGCTATATGTACATTGTCAAGGGTCTTCGCACGACGATCCTTGTGACGCTTTTAGCGCTGGCGCTGGGCCTTGTCATCGGTATTTTAGTAGCGGTTGTCCGTACTGCCCATGACCAGATGGGGAAAAAGGGGTTGAACGGCCTGTCCGGACTGATCATAAAAATATTAAACGCGATCTGTGAGGTATATCTGACCGTCGTCCGTGGAACACCCGTGATGGTACAGCTGCTCTTAATGTATTTCGTATTTCTGGCCAGCAGTACCAACAAGGTGCTGGTGGCGGTGCTTACCTTCGGTATCAATTCCGGTGCCTATGTGGCAGAGATTTTCCGTTCCGGTATCATGTCTATTGATAAGGGTCAGATGGAGGCAGGACGTTCTCTTGGCCTTGGCTATGCAAAGACCATGCAGAAGATCATTCTGCCCCAGGCGATCAAAAATGTGCTGCCTGCCCTGGTCAACGAGATGATCACACTTTTGAAGGAGACTTCTATCTGTGGATATATCGGATTGAACGAGCTGACACGAGGCGGAGATATCATCCGGGGCGTGACGTTTGAGGCGCTGCTTCCGCTTCTCGTTGTAGCAGCCATCTATCTGGCGATCGTCATGTTCTTTACATGGGTAATGGGTAAACTGGAAAGGAGGCTGCGCGAAAGTGATAACCGTTAATCATTTACATAAAAGCTTTGGTGACCATGATGTGCTGGTTGATATCAATGAGCACATTGCACCGGGGGAAAAGGTCGTGATCATCGGTCCCTCCGGATCCGGAAAATCGACATTCCTGCGCTGCATGAACCTGTTGGAGCAGCCCACCAGCGGTCAGATCATCTTTGACGGAGTGGATATTACACAAAAGGGTGTGAACATTAATCAGATCCGTCAGCAGATGGGCATGGTTTTCCAGCATTTTAATCTGTTTCCCCATCTGACCATCATGCAGAACCTGACCATCGCGCCCACCGAGCTGAAGCTTTTGAACAAGGAGCAGGCAAACGAAGAGGCGCTGCGGTTATTAAATCTGGTGAACCTGGCGGAGAAGGCGGATACTTATCCGGGACAGCTCTCCGGCGGACAGAAACAGCGTATCGCGATCGTCCGTTCCCTGATGATGAAACCGAAAATGATGTTATTTGATGAGCCTACCTCCGCACTGGATCCGGAGATGGTCGGTGAGGTGCTGGGTGTTATGAAGGATCTTGCAAAGGATGGTATGACCATGGCCGTTGTGACCCATGAGATGGGATTTGCCAGAGAGGTTGCGACCCGCGTGCTCTTTATGGATGAGGGAACTATCATGGAGCAGGGTACACCGGAGCAGATCTTTGATGATCCGCAGAATGAGCGTACCAAAGAATTTTTATCTAAAGTTTTATAATGAAAGCATGAAATCTGACAGTGTGTGCAGCCGCCCGGAACGCTCCGGGCGGTTTTTTCATATCATAATATGATAGTCGTATAAGGGAGTTTGGAATCTTATGGTAGATCAGAGATGCAGAGAAGCAGTTTATTCCAATGACTGGTATGATCTGATGCTGCGAAACGACGATATTGTGGAGGGAATGACGGAAACAGAGTGCCTGATGAAGCTGGACGGAGCATATCAGATGTGGTATTTTCCAAAAAACATGCTGCCGGAGATCAATTTTGGCACATACACTTACAGTGCGGTACCGAAGTGCCTGACACCGCTCTCAGAGCGGGCACTGGATGCCAGCGGGATCCTAAGCATCCGGAACCAGCCCAATCTGGCTTTGACGGGCCAGGGTGTGCTGATCGGGATCGTTGACAGTGGGATCTCTTATACGGATCCGGCGTTTCGTTATGAGGATGGTTCCAGCCGGATCGTTTCGATCTGGGATCAGACAGTGGAGGACGGCACGCCGCCGGAACCT
>JAQYOU010000127.1 GCA_028727105.1 bacterium | reverse complement strand
GCCACAACAACACCTGCAGCATTCTCTACGTACACTTCAGCCTTAGCCACATTATTTGCTGCATCGCCTCCGGTTAAAGCCTTTAATGCTTTATCATAAGTCAACTCTGGAGAGGTAAACCGCACGCGATAACCGTCCGGCAGTGCCTGCTTTCCGGTCAAACCAAGCTGTGCGTTGATATCCGCTGCATCAAAATAATAGGTATAGCTTGGAGTCGTAGCGGGATTTGCTGCATTTGCCTTCGCAGTTGCGTTCGCCTGAATCGCGGTATTGATATCGTTTTTACTCTTTCCGGTTGAGAACTCGTAATTATCGGTGATATCGGTATTGCTGCCCTGCGCACTTCCACCACTTCCGGGTCCGAACAGGTCACCCAGCGCAATGTTGGAACTCAGGATGGAAGTACCCTGTGCATCGATGATGTCCGTCAGATTCACTGCATATTTTCCGCCCTGGGTGTCCTGAGCCTGAATAGAAAAACGTGCGGTGTACGGATAACCGAGATTATCATAAACCAACAGGTTCATCACGGAACCGGTAGATGAGGTTACCTGTGTATTCTTGCTGTCAACCACACCGGTACAGCGTGCCTTTGTGGTAGCCTCCGGCTGGGATGTCATATTTTCCGGTGACATGACCTTCAGCGGAGATACGGTATCCTTTCGGATCGTCTGGGTTGCAGCATCCACGCCCCAGCCCATAACCGTGTAACCGGTGGACTTCATACAAAGATTTCCGGCACCGTCCACATAAAAGGAACCGGCCTTTGTAAACACGTTCTCAGAACCGTTGTTTACAACGAAAAAGCTGCTGGTGCTCTTGTCTGTGATCTTTAAGTCAAAGGGCAGGCCGGTGGTCTCGGACGCTCCTGCCGATGTAATGCTGAGTGAAGTAGAACCTGTCGTTACACCAAGACCGATCTGCTTGGCATTGACACCGCCGGTGCCAGCCTCTGCATTTGCTCCGGACGCTCCGGAAAGTGTCTGGTACATGATGGAACTAAAGGTTACACTGGATGATTTGAATGCCACGGTATTAACATTGGAAATATTATTACCGATCACATCCATTTTTGTCTGATGTGTCTTAAGTCCTGACACAGCAGAGTAAAGTGATCTCATCATAATGAAATGACCTCCATTCTGTGGCGCTTTTCTATCGTCGTCTCATCTGTCAGTCAGAGACGTTCGCTTCCTGAAAGGTCCGGCGATCATACGATAACCGCGCCGTCAATATTTGTAAAAATGTTTTCGCCTGCATCTGCCTGATCTATCGCAGTGACCACTGTTTTATTGGGAACATTTACGATAAATGCCAGCGAGTCTACAAGCACCAGTGACTCATGGATACCCTTCGCACCGGCTTTTGATACGCCATCCGCAAGCCGTCTGCTCTGTTCTGCGGAAAGGCTGATGTTTCGATCGTTCAGACGGTTGACTGCATGCTTGGAAAACTTGAGGGGATCAAGTGCTTCCTGCTTCGCCCTGAGCACCTCGTCAAAAGATATTTCGGCAGTTTTTCCTGATTCCTTGATACCTTTTTTCAGATAAGTGTCCGTTACCTGCTCGATCGAATGAAATCCGTTTCGAATCACATTCGTCTGATTCATCATATCACTCCTCACCTGTGGAAGTTGTTACTCCGTAGGAGTCTCGGCCTCCGTGCCACCTTCTTCAGTTACTTCTGATCCATCTGTCTGATCTTCGGAGGATCCACCGCCGTTTGCGATCAGATCTCTCAGAGCGATCAGCGCATTCAGTGCAGTTTCCGCAGCTAAAAACTTATCAAGAGAATCCTTGCTGTTATTTGCAATAAACTCCTTCTGATAATCCGTCAGACTGTCATACTGTTTGCGGATCTGCTTAAAAGTTTCCTCGTCCGCCAGTGATACGTGGTCTGCATCGGGCATCTGTGCGATGGTGCTCTCAAAATCATCCGCGATGACAACCGCATCCATGTACTCACTGTCTGCCACCGTATAAAGATCATCCAGATTGTAAAGAGATCCATTGATCGCGAGGTAAATGTTGCTTCCCTCTTTCATCATGTAGTCAACAACACCCACCACATCACTGGTCTCTCCGGTCACGGAATTCGTCGGCCGCATGATCACGGTCTTTCCGATCAATCCGCCTGCCTCCAGACTTTCTGCCGTGTGTGCCATGTTTTCTGTAGCTTCCACCTGCGTGAAGGTTGCCAGCTGGGAAACATATTCGGTATTCGACTGGGGCTGTAACGGATCCTGATATTTCATCTGTGCCACTAAAAGATTCAGGAAATCTTCTTTATCAAGATTGTTGTTTGTCTTTTCCTTTGAGGAAGAGGTTGCGCTTGCCGATGTATCGACAACTGTACCATTTTCCACCTTTTGCCATAAAGCCATATGTTCTTCTCCTTTCCTACTGATTTCTTTTCATTTCAAAACTTATGCGGTAAAATCTACCGTTCCGCCGTTATCCTTCATCATCTGCGCTGCAAGACGTTCTTCTTCGCTCATAAGTCCCGAAAGCTCATCCAACTCATTTCTATTGAGATTCCGACGTCCTGCGAAGGTGCCTTCGCCCTGTCTTCCTTCCTGATCCTGCATCTGCCCGTTTGCAGAAGCATTTCCGTCCAGATTCTGTTCAAATTCATGAGTCGCAACTGTAACTTCCACTGCTTCCACCTTGATACCTTGTGCCTGCAGCGTGGAACGAAGCTCTACCATCTGTGTCTGAAGTGCTTCCTTCACCTGTTCATTTGATGCTGCGATTTGCGCGGTTACATTTCCGTTCTTTTCCGTCACGGTAAGTACCAGTCTTCCAAGATTTTCCGGGTTCAGTTGCATCTCAACACTGGTTCCCTCTGCGGAAGCAAAGGTTCTTGCCAGACCTTCCATCTGATCCATCAGCTGCTGCAGCTCCACATAGCTTTGCAGCTGGGGCGTTTCTGTTGTTCCTGTCAGAACAACCGGTTCATTGGTCACCATACTGCCTTCGCCGAAAACTGTTGCGTTTGCTTCTGCCTGAAGCTCCTTCTTCTGCAAAAGTGTTGCCTGATACTGTTTTGCACCGTCTCCATTCTGTGATAGCAGTTCCCCCTCCTGATCACTGCTCTCCGAAGACACATAAGCACCGGCTTCCCCGGCTACCGATCCGGTTTGTTCCAAGGTCTGCCCGGATGTTTCCTGTGTTTCCGTCTGCATGTTCTGTGATCCGGTCTGTGTTTGAAGTGCCTCAGAAAACGGTCCCTTCGTCAAAGCATTTTCCTGCACCGGTTCCATCTCTGAAGAAGCATCCTCGGGCATCAGCTCTGTCTGAAGCGTCAGCATATCTTCCTGCACCGGTTCCGACACATTTAACAGCTGCTTTACCACTTCTTCCATCTCATTGATCTGAGCGGAAAGCTGTTCTAAAAGATCCGAAAACTGCACTTCACTTAATCCGGTCTCTTTTTGAAATTCCGAGATCAGTCCGCTTACTTCCTGCATGGTCAGCTGGAACATATCATCAGTGAGAAGCGCGCTCACATCTGTATTCCCGGTCATCTCCTGTACCAGCGTGATCAGATTTTTCGGCTGCAGCAGATCCAGCGAGGTGAATCCGAGTGATTCCATCGCCTGCGCAAGTTCTTCCTCTGTTACCTGCATCGTCTCCTTCAGTGTCTCCTGAACCTCTTCTGCCAGCTGCTCTACCTGTTTTGGATCAACCGTTTCCCCGGTGTCCACAGCTTCCTTCCGCGTGATCTTAAAACTGCCCTTTGTTCCCAGCCGTTCATATTCGGTCTTCGGGGAATCTGTTCTGTCGGTCGACGAGATTGCAGCATTCGCTGAATTGTCTGCACCAGCTGCGTAATCCTTCGCATGTAAAAAGCTGTTGGCATTCTGATTCATGATCCCGGCGAATTCAGCTAAAAGATCCTTTGAATTTTTGTTTTTTGCAGCACTTCCCGATTTTAACGCTGCACTCATGTCAGCATTCAGGTTTGCCACCTGTGTCATCGATTCATCCTCCTTTCATTCAATGATCGTAACTGTTTGAACTGTCAGCTACTCCAGTTCTATCAAATGAGCGGTAAAAACTACGGCTCTAAGATAGCGGTAATGATCGCAGCATTTTCTGCCTGCATTTCTGCCAGAATGTTTGCCCGCGACTGCGTATCCATCGCTCCCAGGATATCTGCCACGAGCTTGGAATTGTCTCCCATCATCGTGTCAAACATCGCGGCTGCTTTTTTCGGTTTCATGCTGGAGTAGGTAGCCACATAATCCTCCATCTCCTGGTTCTTTTTTTGCTGTTCCAGCACCTGTCTGTAGATGACCTGTGCATTCGCAGGATCAATGGCTTCATAATACTCCTGATAATTCTTTATATCGGGTGCATTGTCCGAAAAGACAACCTCCTCATCGAATTTTTGTTTCAATTCTTCGAATTTTGCTTCATTTTCTTCATAGACTGCCAGCTTCTCCAGCTGTGCCTTTAATTCCTTGATCCGGTCATTTTTCTTATCCAGCTTCTTTTGGGATTCCGCCAGTTCCTTTTCCAGCTGCTTCACATATTCTGTGGCCTCTGCGATGGTTGTGTAGGGATACTGCTGCTGTTCGATGGGTACCTCCACCTCCGGCAGGATCTTGTTGACATACGGAACATCCTTGAGAAGGGGATACATAACTGTAGATCCAAAGCCTCCCACATCCCACTTGATGACCAGCACAAGGATACCAAGCCAGATTGCAATGATGATGACCGTTGCAAGAAAAACTGCCAGCTTTCCGCCAAAGCCTCCGTCGTCCTCAAAATCCGGGTCATTCGGATCAATCCCTTTTTTGATCAGCTTTTCCCTGCGCTTTGCCTCTTTGGCAGCTGCCTTCTCTGCTTTTTTCGCCGCTTTTTCCTGTATCAGCTCGGCTTTCGATTTCGTAACCTCTTTTTCTTCTGCCATTCGTAACACCACCTTTATTCCTTTTGTGCATGATCGTGATAGGTAAAGCTTACCAGCTGGTCGATCTCTTTTGCCTCCTCAGCCGCAAGCTCCGCCTGAAACTGTTCAAATGCTTTTTCGCGCAGCTTTTCATGCGCCTTCCGCTCCACCATGACTGCCTGCAGACGTTTGCGGGCCAGCTCCACCTGTTTCTCCGCCACATGCACCTGCATGATCTGATCGCGGATCAGCGATTTCATCGTGTCGATCGCGTGCTTATTTTCATGGATGGCACGCACATCGATCTTCCCGACAGCCAGCTCTTTTGCACGCTTTTCATACTCCATCCGCCTAAGCATCAGCTGCTGGAGCTTTTTATTCTCCTCCTGGAGCTTTTGGGCTGCGATCCCATAAGCAGTCTTTTCCTGCTCCTCCAGCTTATACTTGATATCCAGAATACTCTGCATCCGATATACAAATTTTGCCATATCTCTTCACTTCCCTGCAGGCTATTTTGCAAATATGCCTTTCAGCATTTCCACTTCCTGTTCAAAATCAAAGGTTTCATCCGTGCGCTGCAGAAGATACGCATCAACCGCCCCATGCTTCGCGATCGCATAGTCGATCTCTTTGTTGGACCCATTCTTATAGGCGCCAATATTGATCAGATCCTCCGCCTCTGCATAAGTTGCCATCACATTCTTCAGTTTTCCGGCAAATTCCTTTTGTTCCGGCGATGCAATGGAGCTCATTACACGGGAAATGCTGGCCAGCACATCGATCGCAGGATAATGGTTCTTCTGCGCCAGCTTCCGGTTTAAGACAATATGACCGTCCAAAATTCCGCGGGCGGTATCAGTGATCGGTTCATTAAAGTCATCTCCGTCCACCAG
>JAQYOU010000126.1 GCA_028727105.1 bacterium | reverse complement strand
GATCTCGGAGCAGGAGATCGAAACCGCGCTTTCATACATGAAAAAAGCAAAACGGCCATATATTTTTGTGGGCGGCGGTGCTGTGATCTCGGGGGCATCCGGGGAATTGAAAAAGTTTGTATCGCTCATGCAGGCACCGGTCTGCGATTCCCTGATGGGAAAAGGGGCGTTCGACGGCACAGACCCGTTATACACCGGAATGCTTGGCATGCATGGAACAAAGGTATCCAATTTTGGCGTCAGCGAGTGTGATCTTTTAGTAGTTGTCGGATCACGTTTTTCCGATCGCGTCATTGGCAATGCGGCAAAATTCGCGCATAAAGCCAAGATCGTCCAGATCGATATTGATGCGGCAGAGGTCAACAAAAATATTCCTGTGACTGCAAGTGTGATCGGAGATGCAAAAGAGATCCTTGCCAGGATCAACGACTGCTTAGACCAGCAGGATCACAGCGAATGGCTTGCACACATTGCGGAACTGAAGGAAAAATACCCGTTAAAGTATGCAGATGCAGGACTGAGTGGACCATACATGATGGAACAGATCTACAAGCAGACCAAGGGTGATGCGATCATTGTCACAGAAGTCGGACAGCATCAGATGTGGGCTGCGCAGTATTATAAATACAGTAAGCCCCGTACACTGTTGACATCCGGCGGACTGGGCACCATGGGTTATGGCCTGGGGGCTGCCATCGGTGCACAGATTGCAAATCCGGATAAGCAGGTTGTAAACTTTGCCGGAGACGGATGCTTTCGTATGAACATGAATGAGATCGCTACGGCAGCAAGACAGAAGCTTCCGTTGATCGAGGTGATCGTAAATAATCACGTGCTTGGCATGGTTCGTCAGTGGCAGGATCTGTTTTATAATAAACATTATTCGGCAACCGTTTTGGATGATGGTGTGGATTATGTGAAGCTTGCAGAGGCCATGGGAGCGACCGGACTTCGTGCGACTACGAAAGAAGAGTTTGACGAGGTCTTTGCAAAAGCGCTTGAGACACCGGGCCCTGTCGTGATCGATGCGATCATTGACTGTGATGACAAGGTATGGCCCATGGTGGCACCGGGCGCACCGATCAGTGAATCATTTACGGATGAGGATCTGAAGAACAAGAATAAGTAGAGATTATATTTTGAGGAGGATAAAACAATGAGCAGAGTATATAATTTTTCTGCAGGACCGGCAGTATTACCGGAAGAGGTATTGAAAGAAGCAGCAGATGAGATGATGGATTATAAGGGATGCGGCATGTCTGTCATGGAAATGTCACATCGTTCCAAGGTGTATGACCAGATCATCAAGGAGGCTGAGGCTGATATCCGCGATCTGATGAACATTCCGGATAACTATAAGGTACTGTTTTTACAGGGCGGTGCATCACAGCAGTTTGCTGCGATCCCGATGAACCTGATGAAAAACAAAAAGGCCGGTTATATTATCACCGGACAGTGGGCAAAGAAAGCCTTCCAGGAAGCAAAAATGTATGGTGAGGCAGTAGAGCTGGCATCTTCTGCGGATGAGACCTTCTCTTATATCCCGGATTGCTCCGATCTGCCGATCACTGAGGACATGGATTATGTATATATCTGTGAGAACAATACGATCTATGGAACAAAATATAAAGAGCTTCCGAACACCAAGGGTGTGGATCTGGTAGCAGATGTCTCTTCCTGCTTCTTATCTGAGCCGGTTGACGTGACGAAGTATGGTGTGATCTACGGCGGCGTTCAGAAGAACGTAGGACCTGCAGGCGTTGTGATCGTAATCATCCGTGAGGATCTGATCCGTGACGATGTTCTGCCCGGAACACCTACCATGTTAAAATATAAGACCCAGGCAGACAACGACAGCCTTTACAACACACCTCCCTGCTACGGCATCTATATCTGCGGCAAGGTATTCAAGTGGATCAAGAAGATGGGCGGTCTGCAGGCAATGAAGGAGCACAATGAAAAGAAGGCGAAGATCCTGTATGATTTCCTGGATGAGAGCAAGCTGTTCAAGGGAACCGTCCGCAAGGAGGACCGCTCTCTGATGAACGTTCCCTTCGTGACCGGTGATGCAGATTTGGATGCAAAGTTTGTTGCTGAGGCAAAGGCAGCTGGATTTGAGAATCTGAAGGGACATCGTACCGTTGGCGGTATGCGTGCTTCCATCTACAATGCAATGCCCATCGAGGGTGTTGAGAAGCTGGTAGCGTTTATGAAGAAGTTCGAGGAGGAAAATGCTTAAAATGTTTAATTATACATGTTTAAACCCCATCGCAGCTGTAGGTCTTGATCTGTTGAGCGATGAGTATACAAAAGTAGAAGAGTTAAAGGATGCCCAGGCTGTTCTTGTGCGTTCCGCATCCATGCATGATCTGGAGCTCCCTGATACCCTGGATGCAGTGGCAAGAGCCGGTGCGGGAGTCAATAACATTCCCTTAGACAAATGCGCAGAAAAAGGTATCGTTGTATTCAATACACCCGGTGCCAATGCAAATGGTGTGAAGGAGCTAGTATTCGCAGGTATGCTCCTTGCAGCCCGCGATGTGGTAGGTGGAATCAACTGGTGTTTATCCGAGACAGGAAATGCGGATATCGCGAAGCTTGCCGAGAAGCAGAAAAAGAATTTTGCAGGTACTGAACTTTCCGGCAAAAAGCTTGGTGTCATCGGACTTGGTGCCATCGGTATCAAGGTGGCAAATACAGCAAGACATTTCGGAATGGAAGTATATGGCTATGACCCTTATATCTCTGTTAATGCTGCATGGAACCTCTCTCGCGATGTCAAGCATATCAGCGATCTGGAGACGATCTACAAGGAGTGTGATTACATCACCGTGCATGTACCGCTGATGGATGCCACAAAGAAGATGATCAGTGCAGAAGCCATCGCAATGATGAAGCCCACGGCAGTTGTATTAAACTTTGCAAGAGATCTTCTTGTAGATGAGGAAGCAATGGTAAAAGCGCTTGCAGAGGGCAAGATCCGCAAGTACGTTTCCGATTTCCCGAATCCGACAACAGTAGGAGCAGCAGGCTGTATCGTAAGCCCTCATTTAGGTGCTTCTACCGAGGAGTCCGAGGATAACTGTGCAGTTATGGCTGTTCAGGAGATCCGTGATTACATGGAAAACGGAAATATCAAGAATTCCGTGAACTATCCGAACTGTGACATGGGAATCTGCCAGACTGCCAGCCGTGTTGCTTTCCTGCACAAGAACGAGAAGGGAACGATCGGAAGCTTTACGGCATTACTTGGTGATGCAGGCGTAAATATTGACAACATGTCCAACAAGAGTAAGGGTGACTACGCGTATACGATGATGGATGTGGATGCACCGGTTCCCGCAGATGTGATCGAAAAGATGTGTGCACTTCCCGGTGTATTCAAGGCAAGGGTGATCAAATAATGGCTAATATAAGACCTTTTCGGGCAATCCGTCCGATACCTGACAAAGCGGCGGCAATCGCCGCTTTGCCTTATGATGTATATAACAGACAGGAAGCAAAGGCAGTTGTAAAAAACAATCCGGATTCCTTCTTAAATATCGATCGTGCAGAAACGCAGTTTGATGATTCGGTTGATACCTATGCGGAGTGCGTGTATCAAAAGGCGCATGATCTGTTATGGGAAAAGATTGAAAGAGGAGATTTTCAAAAAGAGGAAACTCCCTGCTATTACATTTATGAGCTGACGATGGATGGACGTGTACAGACCGGTATCGTGGCCTGTGCTTCTATCGATGACTACGAAAACCAGGTGATCAAAAAGCATGAGAATACAAGAGCGGATAAGGAAGCTGACCGCATTCATCACGTAGACAGCTGTAATGCCCAGACAGGACCGATCTTCCTTGCATATCGCGCCAATGCAGTGATCCGCGACATCGTGGCAAAAACAAAGCAGACACCGGCTGTCTATGATTTTGTATCTGAGGATGGGATCGGACATCGCGTGTGGGTGATTTCTGATACAGAAGATATTGCGTCTATTCAGAATGCCTTTGGTGGAATCGGTGAGATCTATATCGCGGACGGTCACCATCGCGCCGCATCTGCTGTCAAAGTGGGACTGAAACGTCGTGCTGAGCATCCGGATCATGACGGAACGGAAGCGTTTAATTACTTCCTGTCTGTTTTATTCCCGGATGAAGAATTGATGATCATGGATTACAACCGTGTCATCAAGGATCTGAACGGTTTCACATCCGAGGCATTTCTTGCAAAAGCAGAAGAGCTTTTTGAGGTACATCCCGTAGACCGCGCCGAGCGCAAGCCTGCAAAAAAAGGCGATTTTTCAATGTATCTGGATGGAAAATGGTATCTGTGCAGGATCAGAGAGGCAGATCGCAGTACGGATCCGGTAAAGGGACTGGACGTATCCCTGTTACAGGAGCTTTTGCTTGCACCGGTGCTTGGCATCGGTGATCCGAAAACGGATAAACGCATTGACTTTGTAGGCGGTATCCGCGGATTGGATGAGCTGGAGCGCCGCTGTGGTGCGGATGGCGATTGTGTCTGTGCATTTGCCATGTATCCCACAGATATTCAGGAACTGTTTGCTGTGGCGGATGCAGGACTTTTGATGCCGCCGAAGTCGACCTGGTTTGAGCCGAAGCTGCGCAGCGGGTTATTTATTCACGAGATTTAAAAGATCAGGTTGCCTGGTGCGCAATCTTCTTTCAGGAAGGACCATGTTATGACAACGATTGAGG
>JAQYOU010000125.1 GCA_028727105.1 bacterium | reverse complement strand
TGATGTAACGCTTTACGGTCGTAATGGAGATTCCAAAGCTGTCCATCGTTTTTTCCAATGCAGCTCCATCTCCCTGCGCAATCTTTCTCAATATATATTTTTTTATTTCTTCTCTCTTCTTTTCTGTGAATGACATAATTTGCAAACCTTATTTATTATTTTTTAAACTTTATTTTACTTATATCAAATTATATCATGTCACAATACAACTTACAAGTTTGAATTTTCTCAAAAACACTTTCATAATATCTCCAGCGTATCCGCCAGCGCATCCAATCTGCTGCCCCACTCCACTGTGGCATCGTAGCTGCTATAAACGACCCACATATTATCGCTGTCATACGGATATAGTCTGGCATCCCACCAGAGCGGGTATTCTCCTTTCACCATCCGTTCAAACCCCTCATCTTGCGTCGTGTCCGACGGTGAATATCCCTCTGCTTCCAAACGCGCCTTTACATCCGCTGCTGTCTGTCCCTCATAACATGCAACCCATATGCTGAATGCGGACGTTTCCGGTGCCGTGGCACGCATCCGCACTGCTTCGTCCAAAACCCGAATATCATCTGAAATTGCCCATTCGTCCGGCACATAAATTGAGAATCCGTCACCCTCATAGAGCGTCGCGGGCAGTTCCTCCGGCTCATCAAGCATAAATGAGACCGTCGCATGCTTCTCTCTGACACCTTCTAACCCATCCAGCGGAAATTCATCCGGATACATCACGCAAGAGGTAACACTCTCATAAATAATACCATCACAAGTTGCCTTTTCAAGATCCGTTTCTACTCCTGTTCCGGGATTTTCATAATCAAAATATTTTAACGTATCACCTGCCAGCTCCAACGCAACATTCCGGTTTAATAAACCGTCAGAAAGATTGATAAACACCATGTCGTTCGCGCGGTAATAAATGCTTTGGATCTCACCATATATCTTGACATCGTCCAGAATCTGATCTGCATTTTTTGCTTTTCTCAGTTGCTCTTCGGATATCGCCAGACCTCCGTATTCCACCAGTTTCTCGCCGTCCCATCTGGAAAAATAGTGGTTCCATGTGTGACCCGTGCCATCTGCCGCCCCGTCATACGCACTGCTTGTCACCATAAATTCATTTTCCGAGAGCTGTGAGATCCCCTCCAACACATTTTCTACCTCTTTTGCACCGTCTGAATCAAATACCCACGCCTGCGTCACACTTCCACTGCCGCCCCAGCCACTATCAAAACAGAACATCCTGGTATCCGACAGCTCATATAAATGAAACGTACCCGGATATATACTCGCATCACCGCTATTGCCCAAAAGATCACATTGCAGCTCTGAAACATACCACACATTTGCATTGGAATAACCGAGTTCATCCATGGTCTCCGAAGTGATCGCCACCGCCTCCTTCTGTCCGTCATGGTTCAGATCCGCGTAAAAAAACACGCGAACCTCCTCGTCTGTCACAAACTCCAGCTTATCCCTTAACGCCTCTCCCGCGGCATCCATCGTCTTCGTTTCTGCCTTCGGATCCGTCAAAAAGCACACCGCCACGACCACGCACACAAGAACTGCCGCTGCAATCAGCCAGAATGACGGTTTTTTATAGTGGAGCACTGACTTCACACGCTCCTTTACCCCTACCTCGCCGAAGGCAAGCGGACAAACGAACGCCTGTCTGCGGTTCATGCTCATCGCCAAAAGCGCACCGGAATATGCTTTTTTCTCTTCCATATCATATTCCCGAATGACCTTCTCATCACACGCAAGCTCGATATCTCTGCAAAACATCACATACGCTACCCACACCAGCGGATGAAACCAGTAAACCGCAAGCAATGCATAACCAAACGGCTTCCACCAGTGATCCAACCGTTTCAGGTGCGCCCGCTCATGCGCCAGTACATAACCCATTGACGCATCGTCAATCCCAGAGGGCAGATAAATGCGCGGCCGGAACATACCCAGAATAAACGGCGCATGGATTTCGTCACACTGCCACACATTTCCGTAAAGGCGCGCCGCAAACCGCACCTGTCGGTGCAGACGCACATAACTGACCACGGCAAAGAGCAAAAGCACCGCCACGCCCATCAGCCATACGACACCCGCTACATACATCCATACCGCAAGCGGATTGACGCTGGCAGGCTCATGTGGCGCAAACGTGTTTTCTATTACCGGATTGACCACCCGGTTCACCGCTGCTACACCGCTTTGGATCTGCGGATGTTCTTCATAACGGACATTATGCAGATTGATCGTCTCCGTGCTTGGGAGCAGGCTGAACACACTCTGAAAGGATACCGGACAGATCAGCCGGACCGCTACAAATCCCCACAACAGACAATGAAACCAATGCGGTGCCTTTCGAAGCAGTAACCGCAGGAGCAGCACTGTCAAAATCATCCACCCCGCCGCCATACTCATGTTAAACAGTTTCACAAAAACCGCATCCATGCTCACTCCTCCTTTGCCTCATTGGAACTGTTCAGTCCTCCCACAGTTCCAATGCAAAAATCCATTCATTGTGCCTCATCGATCATGCGTCGGATCTCCTCTGCTTCCTCGGCCGTCAGCTTTGTATGTTTCGTGAACGCTGCGATAAATGCCGGTAAGGAACCATCAAAGGTGTCATCCACAAACTGCCGGCTCTGCAATGCATAAAACTCCGGTTTGGAAATAAGCGCCGTCACAGTTCCCTTGTCATTCACAAACAATCCCTTATCACACAGACGCCTCAACACGGTATGTGTCGTCGTGCGCTTCCAGCTCAATGCCGCTGCGGCAAGCTTTACAAGCTCTGTTGATGTGACCGGCTCATGCTCCCAGATGATGTCTGCAAAACGCGTCTCTACCACTCCTAATTGAATCTCTGCCATAAAATCTTCCTCCTTACGCAAAAGAGACTACAAGTTGTAATCTTTATTATAGATTACAACTTGTAGTCTCTCGTGTCAACACTTATTTTCATTCAGGACAAAGGGCGCTCTTCGTGGCAATGGGCGATGGGCGGGACAAAAGAAACGTCCCCTCTTACAGTTTCTTTAAAAAACGCACATAGAATTCCACTGTCTTCACCAGTGTATCGATCGGTATCCGCTCATTATTTCCGTGGATCATGGCACGTTCTTCCTTAGAGAGCTTCATCGCAGAAAAACGGTACACACGGTCTGTAATGCGGCAGTAGTGTCTGGAATCGCTGCAGGCCATCATCAGATAGGGCGAAACGACCGCCTCCGGCCAGGTATTATGGATAACTGTGCAGAGCATCTCCCACGCATCGCAGGAGGTGTCGGAATAGATAGACGGATTCATGCCGTTTACAAGCTCTGCATGGATCGCATCATTTCCGATGACCTGTTCCAGGTAGCCTTCTGCGCTCTCGATCGTATCCGTTCCCATCAGACGCATATTAATGCCAAAGCTGGCCTTCGGCGGCAGCACATTGTAGGCCTTGCTTCCCTCCATGCGCGTCACTGCCACAGTCGAGCGCATCATCGCATTCAATTCTCCACCGGATTTTTTGCAGATCAGATCCAAAAGCGGCAAAAAACACCACAGATTCGCAAAGATCATCCGGTACAAAAAGCTGGAATGACGGCCCAGCGTATCGAACATTTCCTTCACCGGCTTTGTCAGCTGACGGTGGAAGGGGGACTTTTCTATGCGTGTCACCGCCTCTGCCAGCTGGCCCAGATTCGTATGTACCGGCGGCGTGGACGCATGTCCGCCATGCCCTTCGATCGTGAAATTCATGTTCACGCTGCCCTTTTCACCAATACCGATCATTGCGCTCTCTTTTGTCACACCGGGAAAGCTGTTTTCCACAACAGCACCACCCTCATCCAGAACGATCCACGGCTTCACACCAAGCTCTTCCAGATGCCCTACAATAGCAGGACAGCTCCCACCGTCGATCTCCTCCTCGCCGGAAAAGGAAAAATAAATATCATTTTCAGGGACATAACCTTCGGACAACAGCTGCTCTGCTGCCTCCAGCACACCGCACAGCGTGCCCTTTGTATCCAACGTTCCTCTGCCCCAGATATACCCGTCTTCCACCAGACCTTCAAAGGCCGGTTTGTTCCAGCCATCCTCGTCCACCGGAACGACATCATAATGCGCCATACATACGGCCGGCTTGTCTGCACTTTTTCCCTTCCAGTGGTAGAGCAGGCCGGTCTTCCCCATATGCTCTAAGGTACATGTCTCATGTACAAGCGGAAAACGTTCCTTTAGCACGCGCTCAAATTTCCGAAACTCTTCCCTGTCTACCAGCGCTTCATCGCGGTTCGAAACCGTTTTACAGCGAATCATCTCCGACATATCCGACACGATCTTTTCCCTGTTTACTGTGATCCGATTCTCCTCCACGGGAGCCACCGGACGCGGCACAAATCGGATCGTCCGCACAAGAATGACTGCGAAAAATATGAGGACAATACCTGCCACAATGCCTAATACACAACCTGCCATCCTACAGCCATCCTTTCTTGTACATAATACGAGCCGCGCCAAGGGCGATCAAAACGCCTACCGGAACTAAGATGCCGACAGAACCTGCCAGTGAGGGAATAAGTAAAAACAGTACCACCATAAAAATGAGCGGTGCCAGTGCGATCTTCCAGTTCTTGCTCACATAAACCACTGCAAGGCCTCCGAAAAGTGCCGGAAGGATGTTATCAAAGGCCGGAGCCAGTACCGGTGAGTCCAGGATCGGTGCCAGGGCTGATAATCCGATGACACCCAGTGCGATCACAAGCGTTGTCACAATGGAACTTGTGGCGATCGCCATCGTGGAGATGATCTCACCCTCCTCACTGCCCGGCTTCACGTCTGCATTTTCCATTGCATTTAATGCGCTTGGTGCCTTAATGCTCGTGAGATTTCCGGTCACAAAAGCAAGATATGTACCGCCGGTTCCAAGCATCGGTGTATAGGTGATGACCTCGATCACACCTACGGTCCAGTAGATCGGTGCCACGCCGATCAGTCCCTTTAACACAGCCTGCGCACTGGGCCAGGCCTGATAATAGACACAGATCGCCACCGGAACCATGAGCACAACAACCAGTGCGGTCCAGATCCAGATCTTTCCGACACGATCCGTTTTTTCCATATATTGTTTAAAATCCATCCTGCACCTCCTATACGATCAACGGCGTGATCAGCACTGCAAAGATCATGGCACCGACCATACTGATGGACAGCGCATAGGTTTCCAGCCATTTCATACCACATTTTTTGATCAGCAAACCGCAGACACACATGATCGCAGCCGATACAAGGAGTACAAAGATCGGAATAAAGCCCGCCAAACCTTTTCTCACATCTGCAAATACCATGCCAAGAAATGCGGAGATCATTCCAAGAAACATCGCTGTCATGAAAATGTCTCCCCACTTGCTGTCCTTGTTTTTGATCTTGATGACACCGCCCTGGATCCGCTTCATAAGGATCGGCGGCAGCACGATACTGGGCAGGATCCCAAGTGTCATGACCCACGCGATCGCTGAATAGACCTTCGGATCTGTGATCGTCTCAGACAGCGAGATCCCCAATGCATTGGCTGTAGAAGTGGCCGCCGGAAGCTCGTAGGTGATCGCTCCGATGACACTCATTCGGATCCACGGCAGCGGAATTCCCAAAAATTTTGATAACGTCACTACGCCAAGCAAGATCGAGATTGCCGGTGCGATAGTAAATACGGCCGTAGACAGAACTGTCTTTTTCAAGACGGCGGTCTCCATGCCGATGGCTTTTCCTCTCCGATAGGACCGGATCAGGAAATAAACCGACTGCGCCAGCACAAAAACAATGACACAAACCGCCAGACCATACAGAAAACCGCTGTTTGTACTGAAATTCATAGTTACTCCTCTCTTTCATCTTAGATTATATGATGTAGTCTCATATGTTGCATTTTCCATGCATGACAAAGGGCGCTCCTCATGGCAATGGGCGATGGTCGTGGCAGAAGAAACGTCCCTAACAAAAACCCCGGCGCTTTCGCTCCGGGGTCTCATTGCTTGCATTCACTATAACCAAATTAGTTATATTTACGCTTTCTAGCTGCTTCAGATTTCTTCTTGCGCTTTACAGAGGGCTTCTCATAATGCTCTCTTTTGCGAATCTCCTGCTGGATACCTGCCTTTGCACAGTTTCTCTTGAATCTGCGTAAAGCGCTATCTAAAGTCTCGTTCTCTTTTACGGTAACACTAGACATTCTTACACCTAACCTCCCTCCAGTTGTAAATTGTGCACATCAACTGTAAGGTTCTATTTCCTAATTGCACTGCAAATAATTATACCATATATTTTCAGTTCGTCAAGGCTGTTTTGAAAAAAATGTAATTATAATGTTCCGCCAAAGTCGGTTACCAATGCCTGACCGGTGATCGCGCGGGATTCATCGGAGGCAAGGAATAACAGAATGTTTGCTACATCCTCAGGCATGCAGGGCGGAACCTTCAGATCAGAGTGCTTTGCCATCTGTCCGAACATATCCGCATCCAAGTTGGCAGGGTTCATGCTTGCTACCATCGGAGTAACGATCGTACCCGGGCAGACTGCGTTACAGCGGATGCCTGTGCCTGCAAAACGAAGGGCAGTATGCTTTGTCACACCGATGATGGCTGCCTTTGAAGAAACATAAGCAGCACCGCCGCATCCCATCACACCTGCAACGGAAGCTACGTTCACGATGGAGCCTTTGCCTGCCTTTGACATCTCCACAGTTGCCGCACGCATGCAGTACATGGTTCCTTTTGTGTTAATGTCAAGGATGCGATCCAGATCGTCATCATTCACACGATCGATGGGCTTTAAGCCCTCCTCCAGCACACCTGCGTTGTTGACTAAGATGTCAACCTTGCCATAAGCCTCTACTGCCTTTGCTACAACAGCATCCGCATCACCCTTCTTAGAAATATCGGATACAACCGGAAGCACCTCTCCGCCTGCCTCGCGGATCTTTGCAGCCACCTCATCCAGCTGCGGCTGACGACGTGCGGTGATCACTACCTTTGCGCCCTCCTTTGCAAACAGAAGTGCTGTTGCGGCACCCACGCCGGAATTACCTCCTGTAATGATCGCCACCTTGTCCTGTAAACGTCCCATAGTAAAATATCCTCCTAATATTTAGTATATTTATCTTTACAGAGCTTTCCCTCCCCAATTCAGGGAAAGCTCTGTATCATGATCATTTGATCTGTGCACCCAGTGCATTGACTGCTTCTTTTAATGCATCGTCCACACCTGCAGGGTTCTTTCCGCCTGCCTGTGC
>JAQYOU010000124.1 GCA_028727105.1 bacterium | reverse complement strand
GAAAAATATATTGGAATTTCGGCAGGTATACTACGCCTATCACTCCATGGATGGTGAAGTCCCTGCCATAGAAAATATCACGTTCAGCGTCGGTGAAAAGGAATTCCTTGTCATCGTCGGCCCAAGCGGCTGCGGAAAATCTACACTTTTGGATCTGATCTTCGGACTGATCCGTCCGGAGTGCGGCGAGATCATCGGTGACCGGAACTCCATCGGATACATGCTGCAGAAGGATCACCTGTTTGGCTGGCGCACCATTGAAAAAAACATCCTGCTGGGTCTCGAGATTCAGCACAAGCTGACACCGGAGACCCGCGCATACGCCATGGAGCTGCTGCAGAAATACGGTCTCTATGAGTTTCGCAAAAAACACCCCCACGAGCTTTCCGGCGGCATGCGTCAGCGGGCCGCACTCATCCGGACGCTTGTGACAAAACCGGAGTTACTGCTTCTTGACGAACCCTTTTCCGCCCTGGATTACCAGACCAGATTAAATGTTGCGGACGACATCGGCAGCATTATAAGAAACGAAGGTAAATCTGCGATCCTCGTGACACATGATCTGTCCGAAGCGATCAGTATGGGCGACCGGATCATCGTTCTATCCGCCCGTCCCGGCACGGTTGTGCGGGCGATCAGCCTGGAATTTGACCCGGCATTAAGCTCCATCGAACGCCGGGAAACAGACACCTTCAAGCATTATTTCAGTGAACTTTGGAAGGAGATGAACAAAAATGTCCCGTGATCAATTATCTGCCCAGGACCTCTATGTCCGAAAACAAAAACATACCAGGCAACTGATCCGCCTCCTGCAATGCACGATCCTGATCGCATTTCTGATCCTGTGGGAAGTGAGCGCTTCCCTTGGCTGGATCGATCCCTTTATCTTCAGCAGCCCGTCCAAGCTGTTTCTGTGCGCGAAAAGGCTGCTTACAAGCGGCGATCTCACCGGCCATATCACGATCACTTTGCTGGAAACACTGGTGAGCTTTGCCCTTGTCATCGCAGTCACTCTGCTCCTGACCGTGCTGCTTTGGTTGAACAAGCCCCTGTCGCGCATTCTCGAACCATATCTTGTGGTCTTAAACAGCCTGCCAAAATCTGCCCTGGCACCGTTACTCATCGTATGGCTCGGCGCCAACTACAAGACGATCATCCTGACCGGCATGTCCGTGGCGATCTTCGGCTCAATCTTAAATCTTTACACCGGATTTATGGAGACCTCGCCGGATAAGATCAAGCTCATCCGCGCCCTTCACGGAAACACCGCACATGTACTGTTTAAGGTCGTCCTGCCCTCCAACATCCCGAATCTGTTCTCGATCATGAAGGTCAACATCGGGCTGTGTCTGGTGGGTGTCATCATCGGCGAATTCATCGGCTCGAAACAGGGCCTTGGCTATATGATCATCTACGGCAGTCAGGTGTTCAAGCTGGACTGGGTCATCCTCTCCATCCTGATCCTCTGCGTCATTGCCATGCTGCTCTACTTTCTCTTAGGCCGTCTGGAGAAGCATTATGTGCGCGAATGAGTCTGTTCTGTTTAAAATACGGTTCATGAAAAAACTCCCGGCAGCAGATCCTGCTGTCGGGAGTAAAAAATCCATTGTTCGATTATGCTTCTTTTTTCTTCGGTGCAAACCCGTTTCGCACGGCGCTCTCCTCCACAAGGCGAACCGTCTCGCCGGAGGGATTTGAGATGACTGCCGACGCAACCACATCACACAGCGGGGCTTCACTGACCCGTTGAACCGCAGCTGTCACAGCTGCCACATCTCCGCTCATGAAAACGGTGGCATGTCCACCGCATTTTGTGTCCCATGTCCGGAACTCCACATCCGCGGTCTTAAGCATCTGATCGACGATCAGCACCGCATTTGCACTTCCTAATACTTCCACTAATCCAAAGGCTCCGTATGCCATAATAAGTACCCCCGCTTCCGCTATTTGTAGATCGTCATTGACATTGCGATCTCTGTGTCATCCGCCGGTGCCGCGATCACATGATGCGAAGTCACCGTTCCGTGTTTTTCTCCTGCTGCGATGGCTGCATCCATGGCTGCGTTCACATCTGAAATGCTTCCGCGCATCTTGACACAGGCTCCGCTCTTTAAACGGTTTCTCTCCACACTCTGGATCTGAACGGCAGCTGCCTTTGCAGCCGCATCCAAAGCAACATATGCTGCACACAGACTGTCCATCTCAAAAATGCCGATTGCTGATCCTTTGTAATTCTCCGCCATAACATCCTCCTATGCTCTTTTCAGCATACCCATGCGCTGCAGCATTTCCAGCGCAACGATTGCTGCGATATACACAACTGCTGCTACCACCATAAGCAGCGTCTGGTCCACACAGATCCCTGCGATCACACTGGCAATGACGACACACGCATGCAGCCACACCGGATTCTGATCCAGCAGAACGCCGATCGCCACCTGGATCAAAAGGATCACGCAGACCACAACGGGATTGATCTTACATGCCAGAATACCGATCAGCACATAGGCAAGAGCGATCAAAACAAACACTGCTAAAACAGCAACACTTTTCTTTTCCCTGCTCCAGGATGCCACCGCACTGACACTTGCCTGCTCAGCCTTCTTGCGCTCCTGACGCGTCTTTGCCGAAGACACCACGAATTCCTGGATCTCTTCTATACCGGAAGTCTCCGGTGAATGGTTCTTTGCTTCACTCATAATTCCAATCCTTTCCTGACTCATTGCTCTTATTGTAACAATATTTTTTCACAAACACAACATTTTCGTAAAAAAACTGTTGCAAAATTTCAAAACAATCGTTATAATGCTAAAAGTGATGTGTGATCCACATACACAAGCTGGAATGGCGCAGTCGGTAGCGCAACTGATTCGTAATCAGTAGGTCGTCGGTTCAAGTCCGATTTCCAGCTTTTTGATTAACTATTCCAGGCTCCGGCTTGGGATAGTTATTTTTGCATTACCGTATTTTTCTTTTTTTGGGGGAGGCTTTCACATGAACGCAAAAGGGCTTATGAATTACCTGGACGAGATGATGAAGGAGACAAAGCGCGGACATCAGAACTGGAGCATGCAGATCGAGACGACGGATGATCTGGATGCTTCACTGAAGGAAAAGCTGACACAGGACGGTGTGGAATGGCTGGTTGACGAGTGTTTTGTGGAATACTCCTGCACCTTTAAGGGACAGGATTTCTGCATGATCTCCTACGAGCACGTGCTCACCCATGAATCCCAGACCCGCATGACCTGTCTGATCTTTCTTCCGCCCCTTGGCGTAAGGTTTTTTGATGTGGCGGAGCTGGCTCCCTATGCAGTCACGGCAGATGCTCGTCTTACAGGCAAGGTTCACATGCTTTTTGAAATGCTCCTTTCCCTTTACCGCACAGACCCGGCCCGCTGCAGGCTTCAGGTGATCGATCCGTTAAAAAATTAGGCTTGCATTTCCCCCTCATTCGTGTTATTTTTCTTATATCCTGTTTAAAAACAAACATTCCTGCCTCCTGTCATATGACATGACAAGGAGGTATCCTATGAATTTTCATGAATTTTCAAAGGAGCTGATCCGTCAGCTCACACCTATGTTTCCCGAAGGCACAGAAATCTTCATCCAGTCCATGCCCAAAAATAACGGTGTGATCCTGGAAGCGCTCATCATCCGCGAACCGGGTATCAATCTCTCACCTACCATTTATCTGGAGAATTATTTTGAGCTGTACAAGGAAGGAACATCCATGGACGAGATCTGTCACATCATCTGTGAGTTCTTTATGGAAGTCCGTCTGAATCATCCCCTGGACCCGCGTTTTTTCACAGATTACAACCGCGCCAAAGAAAAGCTCGTCTTTTACGTCGTCAATTATGACAAAAACGTCGACCGTCTGAAGGATGTCCCCCATATCCGTTTTTTGGATCTTGCCATCCTCTTTTGCTGCATCGTACAGCTGGAAAACGAAAAAACCGCTACGATCCTGATTCACAACGAGCACCTTGCCATGTGGCAGGTGGACTTTTCAGACATCAAAAAGCAGGCATTCGACAATACGCCGCGCCTGCTTCCCGCATATATTCAGCCAATCGCCGAAGCGATCCGCGACCTGATTGAGACAAATCCATCCTTACACAGGCTGCTTCCGCTGATCGATCTGGATGATATTCCTCCGCTGTATGTGCTCACAAATGAAACTCAGTTTCACGGAGCTGCATGCATGCTCTATCCTTCTGTCCTGGAGGAATTCTCCGAAAGCATCGGCATGGATCTTTATGTGCTGCCCAGCAGCATTCATGAGGTCATACTGCTTCCGGTTTCTTCCCGCTGTGCAGACGATGAGCTGTCTGCGCTGGTACAGAGTGTCAACCGGGATCAGCTCCCGACCATGCACCAGCTGTCTGACTCCGTCTATTATTACTCCAGGGAATTACACGGTCTGGCCCTCTAATAACCGGTCATAGAGCTTTTCGTATTCACGGGCAGATTTTTTCCAGGAGTAATCCAGACTCATATCCCGTTTCGCCATCTCATCCCACTGCGCCCGGTCATCATAATAGATATGCATCGCATAGTAGATCGTCTGCAGCATTTCGTGGGCATTATAATTGGCAAAGGAAAATCCGGTTCCGGTATGATCATACTCATTGTACGGCAGCACAGTATCCTTCAAGCCTCCGGTCTCACGAACGATCGGCAGTGTTCCGTAACAGTAGCTCATCAGCTGACTGAGTCCGCAGGGCTCAAACAATGACGGCATGATCAGCGCGTCTGCCGATGCATAGATCCGGTGTGCCAGCTGCTCGGAATAGAAAATGTTCGCAGACAGCTTGTCCGGATATTTGTTTGCAAAATAGCGCAGCATATTTTCATACTGCTCCTGTCCGGTTCCAAGCACCACCAGCTGCAGCCGTGCATGACTGAGCATTTCATCCATCACATAGGCCAGAAGATCCAGTCCTTTCTGGTCGGTCAGCCGTGACACCATGGCGATCATGATCGTATCCTTATCCTCCGGCAGATGAAGCTCCCTCTGCAGTGCGAGCTTGTTTTGTGCTTTTCCCTGCTTCATATCTGCTGCTGTAAAATTATGGGTCAGATAGGTGTCATGCCCAGGATCATACTCCGCAGTATCCAGTCCGTTGATGATCCCGTAGAGACTGTTTCGTCTTGCATAGAGCAGTCCATCGAGGCTCTCCCCGCCCTCTCTGGTCATGATCTCCAATGCATAGGTCGGACTGACCGTGGTCACGAGATCCGCGTAGGCGATGCCACCCTTCAGGAAATTGGCTTCCCCGTAGGATTCCAGCTTGTCCGGTGTAAAATAATCATCAGAAAGTCCGGTCAGATTCTTGATGGCATCCATGACATAGCGCCCCTGAAACCGAAGGTTATGGATCGTCATGATCGTTTTGGTGTTGCGCAGCAGCGGATAATCAGCGGCAAAGGCCTTTAAAAATACCGGAACCAAAGCCGTCTGCCAGTCGTGACAATGGATCACATCCGGCACAAAATCGATCATACCGATGGCTGCCAGCGCCGCTTTTGAAAAATAGGCAAACTTTTCGATGTCCTCATGCAGCTGGTTATAAGGCTTTGGACCGGCGAAATAATACTCATTGTCAATGAAGTAATAATGGATGCCCCCCTCTATGGTCTCCAGTATCCCAACATACTGATTCCTCCATCCAAGCGCAACATAAAAGTGTGAATGGAACCGCAGCTTTTTCTTCCACATTTCATCCATGCAGGCATATTTGGGCAGGATCACACGCACATCATACTCCTGCTTATCAATATACCGGGCCAGGGAACCGGCAACATCTGCCAGTCCTCCTGTTTTGATAAAGGGAACTGCCTCCGAAGTCACAAATAATACTTTTTTCATATGTTCCTCCTGTATCCTGTGTTTGATGGTCACGGTCACCCGCCGACCACATTGACTAACAACAGTATACACCAATCAGCGCTTGTATTCCAGTCGGATTTTATCTGCGATCAATGCAATAAACTCCGAATTGGTGGGTTTTCCCTTTCCGTTATTGATCGTATAACCAAAAAGCTCATCGATGGTATCCATTTTTCCGCGATTCCAGGCAACTTCAATGGCATGTCGGATGGCACGCTCCACCCGGCTTGGCGTCGTCTGAAATTTTTTCGCTATGGTGGGATACAGGATCTTTGTAATGGATCCCAGCATTTCCAGATCCTCTACCGACATCATAATGGCTTCCCGCAGATACTGATAGCCTTTGATATGGGCAGGCACTCCGATCTCATGGATCATATTTGTGACATCCCCCTCCAGATCGTGCTCCACCGGCTCCCTGCTCTTTTCTAAGGCTCCCGACGTGCGTGCTTCGCTGCTTCTTCTCGTCCGGTTATCCCGAAGCCGTTTGATGTGCTGTATGATCACTTCACTTTCAAATGGCTTCATGATAAAGTAATCGGCACCTTTATGAAAGGCGTCCTCCGTCACGCTCTCCTGTCCCACTGCACTGACCACGATCACGGCCGGCTTCTTCTTCAAGGTACGGTCCTTATTCATCTTATCCAACACACTCAGTCCATCCAGTTTCGGCATCACAATGTCCAAGAGCATCACATCCGGCTGCTTGGTACGGATCAGTTCATATGCCTCCACACCGTCCTTTGCTGTTCCTACCACCTCTAACTCGGCATCCTTCGCCACTATATCCCCAAGTAATCTCAACATTTTCTCATTATCGTCTGCGATTGCTACATTAAATTTGTCCATTTCTGTCCCTCCTTAACGAACTATCGCTATTATAAGAGGTTTGGTCCAAGCATTCTGTCATTTTCTGTCGCCAAGAAAAAATTTATTTTGCAATGGCTTCGCGCAGCATGTTTTCAGCAAAGATGCCATATCCTCTCGTGGGATCATCGACAAAAACATGCGTAACCGCGCCAATCAGTCGACCATTTTGCAGGATCGGGCTGCCACTCATTCCCTGAATGATCCCTCCGGTGGTATTCAAAAGCTGCTCATCCACCACACGGTAACGGATCCCTTTGTTTTCCTCCTTTGCATGATAATCGATGGATTCGATCTCTATCTCGTAGGCTTTTCGCTCTCCTTCCACGGAACAGATAATCTGTGCAGTTCCCTTCGCGATCTCCTGCTTATAGCCAACGGGGACAGTCTCTGTCTCCAAAAGCTCCTCCGGAAGCCTCGTCAGCTTCCCGTAGATCCCGTTTTTTCCGTTCGCTCCGATCGTACCAAGATAGGAAGATGAGTAAAAGCGGATGAGTCCTGTCACTTCCCCCGGTATCCCCCGTTTTCCTTTGGAAATTCCCGTGATCTTTGTCTCATAGATGCCGCCCTCATCGATGCGGATCAGTTCTCCTGTATCAAGGTCACTGACGCCATGTCCAAGGGCGCCATAGTCCTGCTCCTTTGTCACAAAGGTCAGGGTTCCGATGCCTGCGATATCATCCCGCACCCAGAGTCCCAGCTTTGCGACTCCATCCGATGCGATCTCCGGCGTCACTGCAATTCGGATCTGTTCTTCTCCTCTTTGGACCTGTAACACGAGCTGTCTGCCGCCGCTTTCCTCCACGGCGCGGATCAGTTCCTCCTTTGACGTGAGGTTTGTTCCGTTTACACTTTGTATGATATCCCCACTGCGCACCCGATAAGCTGCAGGAGAGATCAGGGCTCCGTTCTGGTCGGTAAAGCTGGCACATTCCACCACCAGGACACCGCTGTTTTTTAAGTATATGCCTATATTTGTTCCCGCCGCTGTCACCATCGGCCGATCCATATCATGCACCACCACCTGCTTGACCGGGATCAGGTCAAACAGCCGGCATAACAGCACTCCGTCGCTCTCCGCAGCCGCGCCGACGCGCTGCGCACCAAACACCGGCTGCGATGCCACCGCCTCATCCACAGAGATCGGCAGCCCCTTTGCAAAGGCGCAGTTATCACTCTCCCTTGATACATAGATCTCATCCGGGATATATGAAAAAAGCAGTACATACGCAAAAACAAACCACCCCAATACACAGATGCGTCTGTACCAGCTGATCCATCCCACCTTCTTTTTCTTCTGTTGCTTCACAGTGCAGCCTCCTGACATAAATATAAGCATACAACATCTGCTCCGCACCTGACGTGCGAAGTCGCAGATGCTGCATGGCTTCTCTTAAATATATAAAAAAGAGAAGACACCGAAGTGTTCTTCTCTTTTAGTATGAACCGATTTTCTTTTTACAGTCAGGTTTATTTCGCCTGCATCGCCAATTTTTTCATTTCACGTGCGCTCTCAAGCACCTTGTCTGTTACCGCCACTCCTCCGAGCATTCTTCCCAGCTCTGAAACACTTTCCTCCTCATCCAGAAGCGTCAGCTTCGTCACAGTGGATGCATCCACGACCTGCTTTTCAATGAAGAAATGTGCGTCTGCCATGGCTGCGATCTGCGGAAGGTGCGTAATACAGATGACCTGATGATTTTTCGCGATCACATGCAGCTTTTCCGATACCATCTGCGCAGTCCGGCCACTGATACCGGTATCGATCTCATCAAAGATGAGGGTACCGATCTCATCATTCTCCGCCAGCACAGACTTCAGTGCCAGCATGATACGGGACAGTTCTCCGCCGGAAGCAATATCCTTGAGTGCCCGCATCGGTTCTCCGGGATTGGTGGAGATCAGAAACTCCATGGCATCATAGCCGTTTGCACTGTAGTGTCCCAGCTCATGAAACTGCAGATCAAACTGAACATCCAAAAAGTTCAGATCCTGCAAGGCATGGATCATCTTTTCACGAAGAGCCGCACCTGCTCTTTGCCGGATCCCGCGGATCTGTCCGCAGAGCAGATCGACCTGTTCTTTTGCCTGTTCATATTGTTCTCTTAATTGTTTTTCATATGTATCAAAATTTTGAAGTTGGCTGATCCGCTCCTGTTTTTCCTCACAGGAGATAAGGATCGCCTCGATGGTGGAGCCGTATTTTGATTTCAGACGGTTTAGCTCATCCAGCCGGCTCTCCACCTGTGCAAAGCGTTCGCCGTCAAACTGTGCACGGTCCATATAGCCGGTCAGTTCCCGATGAAAATCAGAAAGCAGATCCTCGATCTGAACCAGCTGGTCAGACAGACCTGCCAATTCTTCATCATAAACACTGACAGATGATAATTCCCGTACTCCTCTTCCGATCATGGACGAAGCTCCGTTTTCTCCGGCCGCCTGCTCTACGATCCCAAGAGCCTCCATGATCTTTTTGCTGTTTGTCATGCGGCGGTATTCGCTCTCAAGCTCCTCATCCTCACCGGGGATCAGCTTGGCTGCCAGGATCTCTGAAACCTCATATTCCAGAAACGAAAGCTCTCTCGCCTGTTCTTCCTTATCCGTACACTGCTCATCCAGCTGCTTTTTGCATACTGTGTAGTTTTTGTATGCACCTGCAAGTGTACGCTTCTTTTCTTCCAGTTCCACGCCTGCATAATCATCCAGATATTTCAAATGGGAGGATGCATGCAAAAGCGACTGGTGTTCATGCTGCCCGTGAATATCAATGAGACACCCGGCGGCCTCTTTGAGCCGCGATGCCGGAACGCTCTCACCGTTGATCTTTGCCACACTTCTGCCGCCGGTGATCTTTCTGGAAAGAATGACCGTGTCATCCTCCGGTTCGATCTCCATGGCGCGAAGCCTCTCTGTCACGGAAGAAGAAAGATCAGAAAAGATCAGTTCCACATATCCTGCCTCATCCTTCTCCCGCAGCATGTTCTTATCCACCTTTTCGCCCAGGGCGAAGCTGATGGAATCAATAATGATGGATTTTCCGGCTCCAGTCTCTCCGGTGAGGATGTTCAGGCCGTTTTTCAGCTCTACCTCCACCTCATCGATCAGGGCCAGATTTTTTACATAAAGCGTTTGCAGCATAAATTACTTCCTTTTTTCATTTTTATGCAATGATCATTCTGTTGCCATTTTTTTCAGGCGTGTCAGGAGACTTTGCGCCTCAGCGCTGGTGCGGACTGCACACATGATCGTATCATCTCCGGCAATACTGCCCACGATCTCGTCACACTGCATATTGTCAAGCGCTGCCGCAACTGCCATCGCCATACCTGAAACGGTCTTGACTACAAGAATATTCTGGGCGGTGTCTGCGGATCGGAATCCCTCTTTAAACACACGCACATATTTGCCGTTCAGGTCAGTGCCCGGCTCACTGAGCGCCGCATACCGCTGTCTGCCGTTCTCCTGTGCCACCTTTGTCAGCTTGAGCTCTCTGATATCGCGCGACACCGTTGCCTGCGTCACCTGATACCCTTCCCGTCTCAGATAGTCAGACAGTTCCTCCTGAGTCTCGATCTCATAGCGCTCGATCAGTTCTAAAATCTTTGTATGTCTGGTTGCTTTCATCGTTTCCCTCACTTGCGAAAAGCTGCGCAAAGGCACCTTCGCTCCTTAATGATACGTCTGCATCTTCTTTCTGAGTATCTCAAGAAAACTGAGTTTCCCAAGCTTTAAGATCCGGCAGTCCTCCTGTGCCTGACGGATCACCATACGGTCTCCCACATCCAGGCTCGCATAGTGGTCGCCGTCAATACTCACTACGACCTGCTCATCACCCTCTCTGCGTCTCGCACCGATCTCAACCACAACCTCATCCTCCGCACCGATCACAATGCTCTTTGAATTCAGTGTGTGGGAATTGATCGGCGTGATCAGGATCATGCGCGCCTTCGGATCAACGATCGGTCCTCCGGCCGAAAGATTGTAACCGGTAGACCCGGTGGGTGTGCAGACGATCACTCCGTCACCTTCAAATGTGTTTAAATACTGTCCGTTGACATACAGCACCAGACTCACCAGCTGCAGGGCGCCGCTGCGATGGATCACGATATCATTTAAGGCAGTCTGCATGTTCTGCTTTTTTCCACCGGAAACGGCATAGCCACAAAGGCGCATCCGCGCCTCTAACATAAACTTGTCATCCATGATCTGGTCGATGGCAGCAAATACCGTTGCTTCCTCCAGCTCACACAGATAACCCAGTGTCCCAAGATTGACTCCGATCAGCGGAACATTGATCTTCGCCGTATCTCTGGCCGCACGGATCAGTGTTCCGTCCCCTCCGATCACAAAAATCAGATCCAGGTCTTTGGGGAGACGCTCCAGATCCAGGCAATCGCTGTCATTTTCCGCGCCGCGGCTGACATCATAGCCGCACCGGCCGCCCTTTGTCTCAATATAGTCCTGCATACTCTTTGTGAGCATCAGATCCTTGTCCTTATACGAATTTGCAATGATAAAAAAATGCTTCATCTTTTTCCCCGTCAGTCACTACACTTTTTCCGGCTTATCCAGGCAACCGTGTGCCTCCTCCACGGTCTGCTCCGGCAGTACCGTCTCTGCGATCTCGCCCAGGCCGGTCTTTTTTAAATGAACCAGGTATTCGATATTCCCCTCCGGTCCCTTGATAGGCGAAAACTCCAGATGCAGCACGGAAAATCCAAGCTCTGTCGCAAAAGAGATCACCCTTTCGATCACCTCCAGATGCACCTTTTTATCCCGTACAACACCTTTTTTCCCGACCTTTTCCCGTCCGGCTTCGAACTGGGGCTTGATCAGACACACCATTTCCGCGTCATCCTTTAAAAGTCCGATCGCTGCAGGGAGCACCTTTGTCAGCGAAATAAATGACACATCTACCGATGCGAAATCCAGTGCTTCCCCGATATCATCAGGGGTCACATAGCGGATGTTTGTCTTTTCCATGCATACCACCCGCGGATCCTGACGCAGCTTCCAGGCGAACTGCCCGTAACCGACATCCACGGCAAAGACCTTTGCTGCACCGTTTTGCAGCATACAGTCCGTAAACCCGCCGGTGGAAGCACCGATATCCATACACACCAGTCCATCCAGGGAGAGGGCAAAATGGTTCACCGCCTTCTCCAGCTTCAGTCCGCCGCGGCTGACATAGGCCAGTGTATTCCCGCGCACCTCGATGGGAACCTCTGTATCAAAGCTGGCCCCCGCCTTGTCCTCCTTCTGATTATTTACATATACATTTCCCTCCATGATCATAGCCTTTGCTTTTTCTCTGGAGGGTGCCAGTCCACGCTGCACAAGCAGCACATCCAATCGTTCTTTCAAAAATCTGTCTCCTGATCACATGCCGATATACTCGACGATTATTCTTTTTACGATGGAATCCGCATCCAGTCCGTTTTCCTCACGCAGCTTTGAAACGCTGCCCTGCTCGATAAAGTGATCCGGAAGTGCGACCTGGATCACTTTGATCTCCTGACCCGTATCTGTCAAAAACTGCGTCACCTGCTGTCCGAAGCCTCCGGTGATCACATTCTCCTCGATGGTGACAAGCAGCTTATGATCTTCCGCCAGAGAAAGCAAAAGCTCTTCATCTAACGGCTTCGCAAAGCGCGCATTGATAAGGGTACACTGGTAATGCATCTCCTTCAGCCGGTCGCGCACCTCCATGGCCGTAGGGATCATACTTCCGTATGCAAGCAGCGCGATGTCGGTCTCATCATAGAGCACTTCACTCTTTCCGAGCGCAATGGGTACCCGGAACTCCTTCAAGCCATCGTATGCCGTCCCTCTCGGATAACGGATCGCGATCGGCCCGTTATAGTCAAAGGCAAACCGGAGCATATCTGCCAGCTCCCATTTATTTTTCGGCGCCATGAGCACCAGGTTCGGGATCGTCATCAGATAGGAAATATCAAATATCCCCTGGTGCGTCTCACCGTCACTGCCCACGATGCCTGCACGGTCAATGGCAAAGACCACATGCAGATCCTGAAGACAGACATCATGCAGGATCTGATCGTAGGCGCGCTGTAAAAAGGTGGAATAGATCGCTACAACAGGGATCAATCCCCTCGCCGCGAGACCTGACGCAAAGGTTACCGCGTGCTCCTCCGCGATACCCACATCAAAGAAACGCTCCGGAAACTGATTGTGGAAGCGTTTTAAGCCTGTACCGGTCTCCATCGCCGCCGTGATAGCCACCAGCCGTTCATTCTCCTTCGCCGCCATATTCATCACGGAAGCAAACACATCCGTATAATCCGCCTTTGTCTTTTTGGAAAGCGGAAGTCCGGTCTCAATGTCAAACACGCCGGTTCCGTGAAAACGTGCCGGATGGCGCTCCGCCGGTACATAGCCCTTTCCCTTTTTTGTGATAACATGCACGATCACGGCACCGTTCACCTTCGCGGCCTTTTTAAAGGTCCGCACCAGAAGCGGAATATTGTGCCCGTCCACCGGTCCCAGATAGGTCAGCCCCATGTTTTCAAACAACATTCCGGGTATGAACAGCTGCTTGATACTGCTCTTTGTCTTTCGGATCCGTTTTACCATCCGGTCTCCGTAAACAGGGATCTTCTGCAGCGAATCCAAAACATCATTTTTCAGTTCCTGATAGCTGTCCGCTGTCCGGATACTGTCCAGATACTGTGACATACCACCTACATTGGGGGAAATGGACATTTCATTGTCATTGAGGACGATGATAAAATTTGTATCCAGCTTCGCAGCATTGTTCATGGCCTCAAAGGCCATTCCGCCGGTCAGTGCACCGTCTCCGATCACTGCGATGACCTTGTTCGTATCACCGCACAGGTCACGGGCAACCGCAAGTCCAAGCCCTGCAGAAATAGACGTGGAGCTGTGCCCCGTGTCAAAGGCGTCTGCCGGATTCTCGTGACGCTTCGGGAAACCGCTCATTCCGCCAAATTCCCGCAGCGTATCAAATCCCTCCTTGCGCCCGGTCAGGATCTTGTGCGTATAGCTCTGATGTCCCACATCCCAGATCAGCCGATCCTCCTCCATATCAAAGGCAAGGTGTAACGCCATGGTCAATTCCACCACGCCGAGATTGGATGCCAGATGTCCGCCATGGGCGCTGACCTTCTCGATCAGAAACTCACGGATCTCCTCCGCAAGCTTTGGATACTCCTTTGGATCAAGGGCTTTGATATCATTTGTATTATTTATTTTGTTTAATTTATCCATCACGAATGCCATTGTGACATCCTCCGACTGTTTTTTATTTCTCACGCACGGTGAGCACGCGCACCAATTCCTCTAAAAACGATGTGTCTCCGGGCATCTGTGCAAGCAGAGTCACCGCCTCATCTGAAAGCCGGTGCACTTCCGCCTCCGAAGCATCCATACCCTGAAGGGTCAGGTAGGTGACCTTTTGGTTTTTGGCATCGCTGCCAATGGGCTTTCCAAGCACTTCCTGCGAGCTTGTCACATCCAGGATATCATCCCGGATCTGAAAGGCAATGCCCACGTTGCGCGCAACCTGCTCCATCTGACAGATCCGTTCTTCCTCCGCTCCTGCAAGGATCGCGCCGATCATCAGGGCCGATTCGATCAGTGCTGCCGTTTTCAGCGTATGTATCCGGGTGATCTTTTCCAGTGTCATTCCTGGTTTTCCCTCAGACTCCACATCGATGACCTGACCGCCGAGCATGCCGTAGATCCCGGCTTTACCCGCAAGCACCTGCATCGCGCGTCCTACACGGGCAGCATCATCCGTCATCTGAAAGGCTTTGCCAGCCGTTTCAAAGGCATACGTCAAAAGCCCGTCTCCAGCCAGGATCCCCATTGCCTCTCCATATTTGGCATGGGTGGTCAGTTTTCCTCTCCGGTACATGTCATTGTCCATAGACGGCAGGTCATCATGCACCAGCGAATAGGTATGGATCATTTCCAGGGCCGCCGCAAAAGGCTCTGCGACCTTCCCGGTTCCGCCAAAGATCCGGTAGCTTTCCAGCAGCAGGATCGGGCGCAGCCGCTTTCCCCCTGCCATCACACTGTATTCCATCGCTTCAAGCACGGTTTTTTGCATGCCGCAGACATCCGGAAGGTATTCCTTTAAGATCCGTTCTGCCTCCTTACAGCGCTCCTTCATCATCTGATCCATCTTTTCACTGTCCATGTTTCAAGCCTCCCTGTGTCCTCTATGCACCACTTAATCCTCATCGCCAAAGGGTTCTAATTCACCCTCCGCATTCATCACAAGCATTTTTTTCTCCACCTGATCGATCCGGCTGTTGCACGCACGGATGATCTGCATACCCTGCTCATAAGCTGAAAACGCATCCTCCAGAGAAAGCTCCGGCTCCTCCATACGCCCGATCAGCTCCTCCGCCTGCGCAAACAGCTCCTCTAAGCTCTTATCTGCGTTTTCATCTGCCCGGTTCACCGGATCCGTCACTCCTGCAACTGGTCTTTCCTGCATTGTTTTTCCTCCACACGGGTGATCACATCCCCCTCAAGCATGTGAAGGGTCAGCTTCTTTCCCGTTTCTATCTGCGCAAATTCGCGCACTGTTTTTCCGCCCTCATCCGTCACAAGGGCATAACCCTCTCCCAGCTTTTTCAGCGGAGAAGCAGCTTCCATCTGCTGTGCCAGAAGCTGCAGTCTGTGCTTTGCAGCCTGCAAGGCACGCTGCATGTGAAAGGTCAGACGATCCTCCAGATCCAGCGCATAGCGCCGCTTCGTGTTCAGCTGGTTTTCCGGACTCAGATACTTCAAACGCATGGCCAGTGTATCCGCCCGGCGGTGCGCCTGTTTGATGATACGGTCCATCCGCTCATCCATCTGCTGCTTTTTACGCGCTACGAGATCCTGTGCATCCTCCCTTCTCCAGACAGCCAGTTCTGCTGCTGCGGAAGGCGTCGGAGCACGAAGATCCGCTACATAGTCAATGATCGTCGTATCCGTCTCATGACCCACAGCCGAAATAATTGGCACTGAACAGTCAAACACTGCCCGTGCCACGATCTCCTCATTAAAGGCCCACAGATCCTCGATGGAGCCTCCCCCGCGTCCAACGATCATTGCATCCACGCCAATGGCCTCCAGCGCCCGGATTCCATTTACAATGCTTGCCGCGGCACCTTCTCCCTGCACCAAGGCCGGATACAGGATCAGCTGCACGGTTGGATTTCGCCTGTGCGCGATATTTTGGATATCCCGGATCGCAGCTCCGGTGGGAGCTGTCACGATCCCAAGCCTGTGGATGTAGGGCGGAATGGGCTGCTTGTACTCCGGTGCAAACATCCCCATCTCGGCCAGCTCCTGCTTGAGCTGTTCAAAACGGACGTATAAGGCCCCTGCCCCGTCCAATGTGATCTCTTTTGCATACAGTTGATACTTTCCGTCCCTCTCATACACCTGGATGGAACCGCTTACAACCACATTGTCGCCCTCTTTCATGCGAAAGGCAAGTCCTTTCCGGTTGCCGGCAAACATCACGCAGGCAATGGCACCTGTTGCATCCTTCAGCGTAAAATAAAGATGCCCGGAGGTGTGATACTTACAGTTGGAAACCTCACCTTTGACTGCGATCCGTTCCAAAAGAAAATCCTGTGCAAATAGATTCTTAATATAAGTGTTGACCTGTCCGACGGAATAGACGTTTTTGTGTTCCCTTACCATACTTATTTCCGACTATGCGATGCGTGCAAGCACACCATTGACAAAGGATGCGGAATTCTCCTCACCATAAGACTTTGCAAGCTCAACCGCCTCATTGATGGCCACCCCGGTGGGGATATCCTCTTCAAAACGGATCTCATACACGGCCAGACGGATCAGTGTCAGCTCCACCTTCGCCATACGGCTGGTCTTCCAGTTCTGCGCACTGCCATCGATGATGCCGTCAATCTCCTCCAGATGCGCAAAGATATCCTGAACCTTGTGTTCAATATAGGCGCGATCCTTTTCGCTTGCCGTATCCAGGGTGTCCATAAACAGACGCAGCTGCTGTGGTATTTCCTCCTCATTGTGGAACTCCGCACGAAATACCATCTTAAAGATCAGCTCCCTGATTTCTCTTCTTGTCATAACATTCTCCCTTCAAAACCGCTTGGTTTTCTCACTGAGATCTCTTCGAAAAAAGCGAGTGCCTGAGAGTTTCCGCAGGCACTCCATTTGCTCTTCCTATTTGTTCCCATTCATATCAACGCTGGCGATCCGCACATTGATCGTGCCAACCTCAAGCCCGGTCATGGTCTCAATAGCGGAGCCCACACGCTCCTGCACATTTTTAGAAACCTCAGGGATCGCATAACCATATTTAATGTTTAAGTTCAGATCAACAGTTACAATACCATCCATCACATCCACATGTACGCCCTTTGACAGGTTCTTGATACCGGTCTTTGCCACGATCTCATTCGTGATGTTGCCTGCCATGGAGCCGACTCCCTCAACCTCCGTCGCTGCCAGTCCTGCGATGATCGATACGACATCATCCGCAACACGGATCACACCGATCTTGTCCTCTTTTATTTTTAAAGATTTACGATTGTCTTCCATGTGAATAACCTCCTAAAGATATACTACGTCCAATCATTTTCTACGATTGTTCCCAATCTTACATCATTTTACACCATCCCGTCAGAAATAACAAGTAAAAAAGCCGTTTGATACGCTTGCGCACCGCCTGCAAAATGTATATACTAAAGATTAGTTTTGATTCTTTCAGGAAGGAGTTTGCCATGATCGAAAGAAATGACCTGTTTCATCTTTCTTTTTACAAAAAAACGCATTTTACCGGCAGTTTTCAGGGGATGCGCTACTATATCACCAAGGCAAAGGAATCAGACGCCGAAGACGCCGGTGATGTCCTTCGTGCCATCGTATATCCCGAGCCTTACAATTTCGAAAACACTCCCGACGAGGACAAAACCCATGCGGATTTTCCCTTTACGGAAGAAGGACTGGATGCCGCCTGTGTGTGGATGAATGAACAGTATGAAACCCGCAGGGACTATTGGCAGCACACGCCTGCATATTAAATAAAGGAGAACAACGCAGCTATGAAAAAAGTAAAACGGATCCTTGCCCTGATCGGCATTGTACTCTTAGTATCACTCTATGTCATTACATTCGTCCTGGCACTGACGGACGATCCGAACACAATGAACGCCTTTCGCGCTTCCTTGTACTGCACGTTTCTTGTCCCGGTACTGATCTGGGCGTACAGCTTTATCTATAAATTGCTCAAAAACAATTACGGCTCCAAACCGTCTGATGACACAGAGGACACAGACAGCACAAAAAAAGCAGGGGAATAAAATCCTCTGCTTTTTGTTTCTTGTTTATTTTCTGTAAATGATATCTTCTCTGGCGGGTCCGTTGGAAACCATGGTGATCGGATATCCGATGTGTTCCTCAATGAACTCGATATACTTACGGCAGTTCTCCGGCAGATCCTCATACTTTCGGATGCCCTGAACATCACACTTCCATCCGGGCAGTACCTCAAGCACCGGCTTTGCTTTCTTTAATTTCGCAGTTACAGGGAAATCCGTCGTCACTTCACCATCGATCTCGTAACCGACACAAACCGGGATCTCATCCAGATAGCCAAGGGCATCAACAACCGTAAGGACTACATCTGTTGCTCCCTGCATGCGGCAGCCATATTTGCTTGCCACACAGTCAAACCAGCCGACACGTCTCGGACGTCCGGTGGTTGCACCGTACTCTCCGCCATCTCCGCCATGGTCGCGTAACTCTTTTGCCTCATCGCCAAAGATCTCGCTGACGAACTCTCCTGCTCCTACTGCGGAAGAATATGCTTTACATACCGTAACGATCTCTTTGATCTCGTAAGGAGGGAGTCCTGCTCCGATCGCACCGTAAGCAGCCAGTGTGGAAGAAGATGTAACCATCGGATAAATTCCGTGGTCCGGATCCTTCATAGTTCCAAGCTGTCCCTCTAACAGGATCGTCTTGTCCTCCTTCAACGCCTCTGCAAGGTATGCGGATACATCACATACATAAGGAGCAACCATGTCTCTGTAGCTGTGAAGCTCCTCTAACAGTTCTTCCGGTTTTAAGAGCGGTTTGTGATACAGATGCTCCAGCATGACATTCTTCTGCTCACAGATACGCTCTACCTTTTCCTGTAACAGTTCCTCATCAAACAACTCACTGACCTGGAAACCGATCTTTGCGTATTTATCTGAATAGAAAGGCGCGATTCCGGACTTCGTGGAACCGAAGGACTTTCCTCCCAGACGCTCCTCTTCATACTGATCAAACAGTACATGATAGGACATTACCATCTGGGCACGGTCAGATACTAAGATCTTCGGTGCAGGCACACCTTTGGATGTGATATCCTGGATCTCATGAAACAGCTTCTTTACGTCAAGCGCCACACCATTTCCGATAATGCTCGTTGTATGGTCATAAAACACACCACTCGGTAATGTGTGCAGTGCAAATTTTCCATAATTATTCTTGATCGTGTGACCTGCGTTGGCTCCACCCTGAAAACGGATGATGATGTCTGCATCCTTTGCAAGCATGTCCGTGATCTTACCTTTTCCTTCATCGCCCCAGTTTGCTCCAACTACTGCTTTAACCATTCCGGTACCTCCTAAGTTTTGCAGTCCTGCTCATGCAGTTCTGCATGATCTTTTGCATAAAAGAAGACAGGTGTAAAAACCTGTCCTCTAAACAACCGTTTTTACTTTCTGATTATACATGATAACATTCGTAAAGTAAAGAGCCGATTTTTTGCTTCGTTTACGCCGGTGTGCCAAGCTTATGCGAACACGCGATCGCAAGCGCTCCCGGTCCGATATGGCAGGAAACACTTAAGGACAAGGGATTCATGACGATCTCATGCTCCGGGAACTGTGCCTGAACCTCTTCCTTAAACAAGTCTGCCGCCTCACGGTCATAGGTATATGCTATTTCCAGATGCATATTGGATCCGGACGCATCATGAAACCGCTCCGCAAAGTCCTTCTTCATCGCCTCGATCATGATCGATTTTGCCTGTTTGACCGTTCGCGCCTTTGCGAATGCATCCAGCCTTTCTCCCTGGATCTGTAAGACCGGTTTTAATTTCAGCAGTGTGCCAAGCGCTGCTGCTGCAGGAGTAATCCGTCCGCCGCGCTTTAAGTAGGTCAGCGTATCCACCATGATATAAATGGATGACTGAAACTTTTCTTCCATCAGGATATCCTTGATCTGTGCTGCACTCTTACCTTCATCCGCAAGCATTTTTGCATCATAAACGGATTGCCGCTGTGTCACGGAAATACGCTGGTTATCAACCACGTGCACCTTTCCGTCAAAATCCTGTGCCAGCATAAAAGCGGTTTCGCAGGAACTTGAAAGTCCGCTGGACATTGGAATGTAGACGACCTCGTCATATTTCCTCAACAGCTTCTTCCACATATCTGTGACACTGCCCACCGTCGGCATGGATGTCTTGATCTGTGCCCCCTCGGTCAGCCTCTCATAAAAATCCTGCTGCGTCAGGTCGATCTCCTCAAAAAACATTTCGTCATTAATATAAAAGGGCATGGGCAACACATGAATTCCCGCGCGCGCAGCCTCAGCCTGTGTAATTCCGGAATTACTGTCCGTTAAGATAGCTACCATACTCATCCTGTCCTCCGTATGTCTGATCTCATTTATTCAAGAACGCCTCTGCGTTCTTGCTGCGGAATGCGCGTCTGCTTTGCAGACATCTTCAACTGCGCATTCCTGCAATCCGCCGGAGGCTTTATCTCACACTTCAGATTATAACGATTTCATATTTGAATTTCAATATGCATTTCGGCAGGAGTGTATTTCCAGGACAGATATTTTCGGCACCTCCTGATCGTATAGCAAAAACCCCGCAGACCATCACGATCTGCGGGGCTTGTTATGTATCTGATTAGTTGTTCATCATGAAGTGAAGGATCTTCTCTACATCCTCTTTCTCATGTGCAACGATCTCTAACTCGGGAATGTCTCCATTAGAGAAAATGTTTGCTAATGAAACATACTGGCTAAGCTTTGACTTTAAATTCAGGCGATCTCCCTCACCGGTAACCAGCTCTACCGTACCGTCACAGGTATCGATCATGTTGAAGAATGCGTTTACGTCTTTAATGTTCTGAACTTTCATAATAGTTCTCCTTTCTTTTTTGCTGCTCCTTCTCACGAGCAGGTTGCTTTGTTTTTTTCTTTCTTTCTTGATTACGCGCTTAGTATATCATACTATTTCAGAATTGCAATATACATCTTGCACAAAAAATCGGCCGATTTCGTCAACGAAAACGGCCGATTTTGTATATTTTACATAAATTTTATCTGTTTTTTACATCATTCCCATTCCAGGTGCTCCGCCTGCAGGCATTGCGGGCACATCTTCCTTAATGTTTGCTACAACAGACTCTGTGGTGAGCAGGGTAGATGCTACGCTGGTTGCGTTCTGTAATGCGCTTCTTGTTACCTTTACAGGATCAAGAATACCGGCCTTCACCATATCTACATACTCCTCTGCTGCTGCGTCATATCCGATACCCACTTCAGATTCGCGCACCTTGTTGATGATCACAGATCCCTCAAGTCCGGCATTGTCAGCAATAAAGTAAAGCGGAGACTCCAGTGCCTTTAAGATTACGTTTGCACCGGTCTTCTCATCGCCCTCAAGTGTTGCTGCGAACTCAGCCACCTTCTTGGAAGCATGGATATATGCAGAACCACCGCCAGAGATGATACCCTCTTCGACAGCTGCACGGGTTGCGTTTAAAGCATCCTCCATACGAAGCTTGCTCTCCTTCATCTCGGTCTCTGTCGCAGCACCTACGCGGATCACTGCAACGCCGCCTGCCAGCTTTGCAAGACGCTCCTGTAATTTCTCTTTGTCAAACTCAGAAGTAGTCTCTTCGATCTGTGCACGGATCTGTCCGATTCTTGACTCGATGGCAGCCTTCTCACCCATACCGTCAACGATCACGGTGTTCTCCTTCTGTACCTTCACGGATTTTGCACGTCCGAGCATATCCATGGTAGCCTCTTTCAGCTCCATGCCAAGCTCAGATGAGATCACCTGTCCGCCGGTAAGGATCGCGATATCCTCAAGCATTGCTTTTCTTCTGTCGCCGTATCCGGGAGCCTTGACAGCAACTACATTGAAGGTTCCTCTTAATTTGTTCAGGATCAGAGTGGTCAGAGCCTCACCCTCAACATCCTCAGCGATGATGAGCAGTCTTGCGCCGGACTGTACGATCTGCTCAAGGATCGGTAACAGATCCTGAATGTTGCTGATCTTCTTATCAGTGATCAGGATATAAGGATCGTCAAGAACTGCTTCCATCTTATCCATATCCGTTGCCATATATGCAGAAATATATCCACGGTCAAACTGCATACCTTCTACCAGATCAAGCTCGGTCTGCATGGTCTTGCTCTCCTCGATGGTGATGACACCGTCCTTGGAAACCTTCTCCATAGCATCTGCAACCAGATTTCCGACTTCCTCGTCTCCTGCTGAGATAGCTGCTACCTTTGCGATCTGATCCTTGCTCTCTACGGACTTGCTCATGCCAGCCAAAGCCTCTACAGCCTTATCGGTTGCCTTCTTCATACCTCTTCTTAAGATGATGGGGTTTGCTCCGGCTGCCAGGTTCTTCATACCCTCTTTGATCATTGCCTGTGCTAAAACAGTAGCGGTTGTAGTACCGTCACCGGCAACATCGTTTGTCTTTGTAGCTACTTCTTTTACAAGCTGTGCACCCATATTCTCGAATGCATCCTCCAGCTCAATCTCCTTTGCGATGGTCACACCGTCGTTGGTGATCAACGGAGCACCGTATGATTTGTCTAATACAACGTTGCGTCCTTTGGGTCCGATCGTTACACGAACGGTATTTGCTAATTTATCTACACCTGCTTCTAAGGCTGCACGAGCCTCTGCACCATATTTGATTTCCTTTGCCATGATGATTACTCTCCTTTTCTATCAAACAATTACTCTACGATCGCAAGAATGTCGCTCTGGCGAACGATGATATATTCCTGGCCGTCTAATTTTACTTCAGTTCCCGCATATTTGGAATAAATGACTTTCTGTCCTTCCTTTACCTGCATGGTCACTTCTTTTCCGTCAACCACACCACCGGGGCCTACCGCAACGATCTCAGCCTCCTGGGGCTTCTCCTGTGCGGAGCTTGCTAAAATAATGCCGGATTTGGTCTTTTCTTCTGCCTCCAGCTGTTTGATGACAACTCTGTCTAATAACGGTACTAACTTCATGTGAAATGCCTCCTTATGATAGAATCTGTTGTTCTTCCTTTTGGCTTGTTAGCACTCAATTGTTCCGAGTGCTAATCGCTAAAACATATAATATGTTTTTCATTGTCGATGTGCAACCAAAGGAAGTATGCATTTTTTCGAATTTTTCTCATCTTAATTCATTTTTACTCACTTTTACTCGCTTTTTCTCATTTTTCTAATTTTTATACTTTTTTTATAATTTGTAACGATTCAGAGCAAAAAATATCCACATATACAGGAGTCATGCTTGCATGAACGACTATATATGTGGATTTTTTTGTGAAAATCACATCTCAATGAAGCGTTAGCGAAATTGAGATGTGCTCTGAATCGTTACTTTCTATCAACCTCTATCAACCTCTGTCAGCCTCTATCAGCCGATCAGTCCAAAATGCCGCATGGCATGATAGATTCCGTCATCCTGCAGATCAGAGGTCACATAATCTGCGGCCGCCTTTGCTTCAGGCGAACCGTTACCCATCGCGATACCGATACCGGCATACTCCAGCATTGCCAGATCGTTCACACTGTCACCCACTGCAAAGGTGTCCGCCCGGTCAATTCCCAGCGCGTCACACATCTTCTGTATACCCGTCGCTTTCGTGTGGCCCTTCGGCACAAGCTCCACAACCGCGGAATTGTGGATCAGATAGGTATAGTACTGTTCCAGCGCTGCAAAGCAGTTCTCCCGGTCTGCATCATTTGTAGCACAGGAAAGCTTATTGATCTCCCATTCCCCATAATGATCTGCGATGCTGACAAGCTGACTGCCCATCTCGCTCTTCAGCTTTTTCCCATAGATGTCATTGCCAAAATCCGCATCGTCCATGTACAGGTATTCCGGTCCCTCCAGGATCGGTCGAAAGCCATATCTCCGCACAGTCTCCACCGTATGTATCGCAAGCTCCCGGTCAATGCGTT
>JAQYOU010000123.1 GCA_028727105.1 bacterium | reverse complement strand
GTGTATCATAAATACAGAAAAAGCAGGAAAGCTATTCACTTTCCTGCTATATTTCTTTAGAGTCTGCCTTCTTGCAATGTTAACTTAATGACATTGACCACTCCGGTACGGCCCTTTTTCTATTTATGATCTGAATTCACCGGCCATGTTGATCAAAAACTCCGCATTGGTCGGTCTTCCGTTCAGATTATCACAGGGATACGGATACATTTCCCTGAGTGTTCTTAAGTTGCTCCGTTTCCATACGGATTCAATCGCATTCCGTATGGTACGCTCCACGCTGCAAGTTGTACTTCCTCTTCTTTTTGCTACTCTCGGGTAAATATCACTTGTCACGCGGATCGGCTGCCCATGCTCTGATTGCGAAATGAGCACAATCGCTTCTACTATATTATAGAAGCCGCTCTGCCCCTGCCGAAATCCCATTCTGACCAGCGAACGCTCAATGTTCTCACGCAGTTTTTCTTCCGAGGATTCGGACGATTCGGACGCTTCCGTCACATTTGTTCCGCATACAGAATGTATAAGTTCGATCGGTGCGAAATGCCAGCTGTCACTATCCTTATCACGACCCGGATAAAAAATCACAACTGCTGATCCTTCTAAATCATGCAGGTATTTCATGAGTCGCGCCTCCTCTCCCGCCTCTAATACTGTTACATTCATAATATCCACTCCTTGCTTTTATGTTGTCATCAAATCGCTGCAGCCTATCGTTTCGGTTGAATCATTTGAATTCAACTCCTTGCAAGTCGTAGGTTATCACATTAGCATGAAAAAGTGAAGAGTTTTGGCGCAATTACAAAAAACTGGTCGATTTTTGCAAATTTTCATCCAAAATACGCACGCATTTTCTCTTTTGCACCGGCACTAAAATTCCGGCTGATGGGGATCATGCGTCCATCCTGCATGATCACGTGATCCCTTTTGTACGCGTCCAGGGCATCCAGATTGATCACAAAGGACACATGGGTCCGGACAAACCGCTCATCCTCCAAAAGGGAACTCAGCTTGCTGGCAAAGGATTCACGCAGTGTCACGCTCTCATAAACCTTTCCGCTGTTTGTCGTGATGAGCATGCTCTGATTCTTTCGTTCCACATACATGATGGATGAAAAACGAAGCTTTTGTTTACCTTCCGTTGTATTGACGATAAAATACCTGGGCATACCGGCTGTCATGCTTGCCACCGCATAATCCATCGTTTCAAAAAAGGGCGTACACTTGACCGGCTTCACAAAGTAGCGCAGTGCAAACACATTAAAAGCATTCAGCGTATCCTCCTTGGAGGATGTGATGAAAATGATGATATTGTGATGATAGCGCAGACGGATCTCCCGCGCAAGGTCAATGCCGTTCCCGTCCGGAAAGAAGATATCCAGCAGGTAAACGTCAGACTCCACGCGATCCAGATCCCTTGCGAGAGTCACAGGGGAATCATACTCTAAAATATCCAGTTTTTCTATTCCGCGCTGATGCTGATACTCCAGCAGGAGTTCTTTTAAGACCTCCCGGCCGATCGCATTGTCATCACAAATACTGACAGTCATTGCTCGCCCATTCCTTTTTGATTATACGTCACCCTTTTGAGACATGTCCCTCATTCTATCGGTGCCCATTTTTAAAAAGGTCGACAAAATGTCTTATCGCTCGACCGTGACCTGCAGCCGCAGTGGATTGTGGTCTGAATTTCGAAAGCCCAGATCCACGGTTTCCATATGTTCTACTTTCAGATTGGATGAAACCAGAAAACCATCGATCATATAGTACTGAAAGCTCTCATCCGACCTGTCGTAAGGGCGATCCAAGGAGCGACAGGTAGGAACACTGGTATCCATCAGGCACTGTACATCGGAGAATGCCCCCGTCTGGATGATCCCGGGTTCCCAGAGATCCTCATTTTGATGAGGATACATCGACAGATCCACTGTATCGAAGGTCTGGTTAAAATCACCGCCTGCGATCACATAATTGCCCTTTTTCACTTCCTCTTCAAACAGCTGCGCAAGCACCCTTGTCTGCGCCTCTTTCCCTGTCCCATCATCATATGCCTCCAGGTGCAGATTGATCACCACAAGCTCTCTGTCAGTGTCTTCAATGGGTATCCGGTTCACAAGAAGACAGCGCTTTAAGTTCGCCAGACGCACCGGATAAGAAAACGGACAGGGCAGTGAAATACGTTTGGCATCCGACGCCGGATACGCACTGAAGGTCACGATCCCGGACTGCTCCTTTCCGATGGGTGGGATGGGATAGGGGACAAACAACACCTTAAAGTTATAGGCCATACGGTTTTCATAGGTCAGACCTGCCTGGTTCATCCCAAGAGCGATCATCGTGCGCTCATCCAGATAATAGGAGTGGGTCGTATCCTCGTCCACCTCCTGCAGCAGCACAAGATCCGCTGCTTCTTCTGCCAGAAAGTCTGTGATCGAGGCAATGTTTTCTTCTACGCGCTCCTTTGTGGAGGGCTTGACCATCGTCCCGCCATCCATAAAGAAATCCGCGTTATCGCCGAGCGCGCCAAAACCAATGTTCCATACCAGTACATTCACTGAGTCGCCGATATGAAGCTTTTTTTCCGCCCGTCCGTAATGTGCCACCGGCTCTGTCTCTGCCGGCCGGTACTCGGTCACCGTAAGCACAAGGATCAGGATCAGTGCTGCCGCCAGCACAAAGCCGGCCGCTGTAAGTACGATCCGTCCGATCATCTTTCCCGTTTTTCTCATGCATCCACCCCGATCAATTCATCCATCAGCGCCCAGATCTCTTCCCTGCCCTGCTTTGTCTGGGCAGAAAAGGGGATCACGATATCCTCCGCCTTCAGCCCCAGCCCGGTGCGAACCTCCTTCAAGGCCTTCGGAACCTGTGAGCGCTTTAATTTGTCCAGCTTTGTTGCAATAATGATAGGCTGATAGCCCTGGTAAACGATCCAGTCATACATCGTCTTGTCATTTGCACCCGGTGTGTGACGGATGTCGATGAGGAGAAACACTGCTTTCAGCTGCTTGCTCGTGTGCAGATAGTTTTCGATCATCTTTCCCCATTTTACCTTCTCGGATTCCGCTACCTTTGCATAGCCGTAGCCCGGAAGATCCACCAGATACATGGTGGAATTGATATTGTAAAAGTTGATGGTCTGAGTCTTGCCCGGCTGGGAAGAGGTACGAGCCAACGACTTCCGGTTCATCAGCGCATTGATGAGGGATGATTTTCCCACGTTCGACTTTCCTGCAAATGCGATCTCCGGCAGCTGATTATCCGGGATCTTGCTTGTGATCCCGCAGACTGTCTCCAGACTTACTTCTTTAATTACCATCTGATGCCTCCTTTACCAAAACAACGTCCAACACCTCTTCCATCTGCTCCACCGGAAGGATTGAAAGTCCCTTCGTGATCTCTGCAGAGATCTCCTCCAGATCCTTTTCATTTTTCTTCGGGATGCAGACCGTCTTTACGCCTGCATTTTTTGCTGCAAGAAGCTTTTCCTTCAACCCGCCGATGGGCAGTACACGGCCCCGCAGCGTGATCTCTCCGGTCATGGCCACATCGGCCCGGGCCGGTATATTTGTCACAGCAGAAAGCATCGCAGAAGCCATGGTGATGCCTGCCGAGGGACCGTCCTTAGGCACCGCGCCCTCCGGAATGTGAATATGAATGTCACGGCTTCCGAAAAATTCTTTATCCACGCCATAGTCTGCGCTGACAGAGCGCACATAGCTCAGTGCGGTCTGCGCAGACTCCTTCATGACCTCGCCCATCTGGCCGGTCAGCTTCATCTCGCCCTTTCCGGGCATAAGATTAACCTCGACCTCCAGCGTCACGCCGCCAACACTGGTCCAGGCAAGCCCCCGCACGATTCCGATCTCATTGGTCTTTCCGGCCTTGTCCTCACTGTATTTTTCTTTTCCAAGGTACTGCGTGAGATTGCCGGATGTCACCTTCAGCTGCTCTCTTTTTGCCTCATAGATCTGTCTGGCAGCCTTTCTGCAGATCTCACCCAGCTTGCGCTCCAGATTCCGGACACCGGCCTCTCTGGTGTAGCCGGAAATGATCTGTTCCATTGCAGATCGGCTGATGGAAAGCTGCCCCTCCTTCAGGCCGTTCTTCTTCATCTGCTTAGGCAGCAGATGATCGGTTGCAATGTGATATTTCTCGTTTGCCGTATAACTGCTTACCTCGATCAGCTCCATGCGGTCGAGAAGAGGTCTGGGTATCGTTTCCGTGGAGTTGGCCGTGCAGATAAAGAGCACCTCCGACAGATCCACCGGGATCTCCACGTAATGGTCACGGAATTTCCGGTTCTGCTCTCCGTCCAGCACCTCCAAAAGAGCCGAAAAGGTATCTCCCTTATGATCACTGCTGACCTTGTCGATCTCGTCCAAAAGGATCAGCGGGTTGCTGACACCCGCCGTGCGAAGCGCTGTCACCAGTCGTCCGGGCATCGCTCCCACATAGGTTCGCCTGTGCCCGCGGATCTCCGCCTCATCCCGCACACCGCCCAGACAGATGCGCACATATTTTTTGTTAAGCGCCTCTGCCACCGAGCGGGCAATGCTTGTCTTTCCGGTTCCCGGAGGACCCACCAGACAGATGATCGGGCTGTCTCCCTTGCTTGTCAGGTTGCGGACTGCAAGGAATTCCAGCATACGCTCCTTCACCTTTTCCAGCCCGAAATGCTGCTCCTCCAGCACCTCTCTCGCATGGCTCAGATCCTTGTTGTCCTTTGATACCTTTTTCCAGGGAAGCTCCAAAAGTGTCTCTATGTAGCCGCGCAGCACGGCGCTTTCCGAAGAATTGGACGGAATGTTCTTAAAACGGTCGATCTCCTTTTTGATCTTTTCCCTGACCTCCGGATCCGCCTTCAGCTTTTGCAGCTCTGCGCGGAAATTGTCCACATCGCTTTCCGTGTTATCTTCGCCAAGCTCCTGGCGGATCACCTTCATCTGTTCACGCAGCAGGTATTCCTTTTGGTTTTTATCCACAGCTGCCTTGACTTTTTCCTGGAATTCATTTTTGATCGCGATGATCTCCATCTCCTGCAGAAGCATTGCCACCAGCACCTCATAGCGCTCCGTCAGGGTGACTGCCTCCAGCAGATGCTGTTTTCCCCGGAAATCCACCGCCAGATTATTCGCGATCACATCCAGCGTACCGCCAAGATCGGTACGTTCATTGATCTGGCGCAGGAATTCTTTTCCGATCTTTCCATTCACTGCCGCATAGCGGGTAAAGGTCTCCTGCACGCCGCGCAGCATGCCCTGTTTCACATGATCTGTCAGATCCTCCTGCTCCTCAGGATCAAAGCGGATGGCCTGTACCTTTAAAAAGTCTTCGCCCTCCAGTATTTCTCCCAGTTCTGCGCGCTCTTCTCCTTCTACAAGCACGCGGATGATACCGCCCTGCATTTTGATGACCTGCTTAACATGCGCGATCGTTCCAATGTTATATAAGTCTTCCTGCGCAGGCTCGTCCGTGTCCGGATCGCGCTGCGCGACCAAAAATATTTTTTCGTCCTCCATCATGGCCTGCTCTACTGCATGGATCGAGCGGGGTCTGCTGATGTCAAAATGGACCATCATGCCCGGCAGGATCACCATGCCGCGCAGGGCAACTGCCGGAAGCTGTATGATGATTTCTGTCATTCCACTACCTCTACAAATCTATTTTCTGTTGGCACGCCACCACGTAAAGCAATATCTATGCAGGCGGCAGTTTTCTCTCTATACGCGCCCGCCTGTCTGTATGTCAGTTTCGCCAGTCGCCTATGCTTTCCGGGTGAATCACGCGGGCAGTCACAGAGTCCAAGCAAAGACGGCTTGGCTCTGCTGACTTCTGACTGGCTGCTTTACGTTTTCTCCGCGTGAACCCGCCGCATAAACGACGTGTCGAAGCCTGACACACAGGGCCCGGACGCGAATTACATGTATCACCGCCTGAGCCATCGACAGTTTTCAGGCAAGGATGGCGGAGGATGTTTTCCGATGGAAGACCCTCGAAAAGCGTCGGTACTTGGATTTTTCGAGTGAGGGCTTCACGAAGAAAAATCCTTAGTATCCGCTACGCTTTTCGCGGAGCGAGAGCGTGTCTTACATGGAAACATCTCCGACACCCTTTTCGTTACGTAAACAGGCGAAGGCGTCCTTTGGTATACAGCCAGGCGGGCGCGCCACATTCACCTGCAACGCCTGAGCCGCCGGAAAACACAAAACCCGCCTGCAAGTCATCCCTACAGGCGGGCCTTACGCATAGATTACGCGCCCTTGCGTTCGATCAACGGCCGTCCGTTTGCTTCTACGGCGTCGCGTGTGATCGTACATGCGATAATATCCTCATCCGAGGGGATCTCGTACATCAGATCCTCCAGTGTGTGCTCCATGATGGAGCGAAGTCCCCTGGCTCCGGTCTTCTGCTCTAAGGATTTATCTGCGATCGCCTCCACCGCATCGTCCTTAAAATAGAGCTCTACCCCGTCCAGCTCAAACAGTCTGGTATACTGCCTGATCAGAGAATTCTTCGGCTCCTTCAAGATGCGCACAAGCGCTTTCTTGTCAAGAGAATCCAAAGAAACCGTCACCGGCACACGTCCCACGAACTCCGGGATCAGGCCAAACTTCACAAAATCCTGAGGCATGACATGTTTGAACAGCTCTCCGGTATTTTTCTCGTTCTTCTCTCGGATCTCAGCATTGAATCCGATGGATTTCTGATCCATACGTGTCTCTATGATCTTCTCCAGACCATCAAATGCACCGCCGCAGATGAACAGAATATTTGTTGTGTCGATCTGGATCAGCTCCTGCTGGGGATGCTTTCTGCCGCCCTGAGGTGGAACGCTGGCCTGCGTGCCCTCAAGGATCTTAAGGAGCGCCTGCTGAACACCCTCTCCGGAAACATCACGGGTGATGGATACATTCTCTGATTTCTTTGTGATCTTGTCGATCTCATCAATGTAGACGATTCCGCACTGTGCACGCTCAATATCGTAATCTGCCGCCTGGATCAGCTTTAACAGGATATTCTCCACATCCTCGCCAACATATCCGGCCTCTGTCAGTGTCGTTGCGTCTGCGATGGCAAACGGCACATTTAACACACGTGCAAGCGTCTGGGCAAGGAGCGTTTTTCCGGAACCGGTAGGACCCAGCATCAGAATGTTGCTCTTCTGCAATTCCACATCGTTCTCCTGCTCACTCATAATACGCTTATAGTGATTGTATACTGCGACGGACAGTACTTTCTTTGCTTCCTCCTGTCCGATCACATATTCATCCAAAAACTCTTTTAATTTCTTCGGCTTTTGAAGATTGATCTCAAAATCGGCCTTCGGCTCGATGGATTCTTCCTCAAATTCCTCTTCTATGATCTCTGCACAAATGTCCACACACTCATCACAGATGTAGGCTCCGCCCGGACCTGCGATCAGCTTGCGCACCTGCTCCTGGGATTTTCCGCAGAAGCTGCAGCGGATCTTTTCCATATTTTTACCTGCCACTGTTGTCTCTCCTGAATCCTGTTTTTATGACCTTTTGCAGCATGTGACTGATCCGGTCAAAAAATGATTAATGATTGGTGATGATACTGTCGATCAAACCGTACTCAACCGCTTCCTGTGCGCTCATGTAGTTATCACGCTCAGTGTCAGCTGCAACCTGCTCATATGACTTTCCGGTATTCGCTGCCAGGATCTCATTTAACTTTTTCTTTGTCTTTAAAATATTCTCGGCTGCAATCTGGATCTCTGTTGCCTGTCCCTTCGCTCCGCCGGAGGGCTGATGGATCATGATCTCCGCATTGGGAAGTGCAAAACGCTTACCCTTTGCACCGCCTGCCAGAAGAAATGCTCCCATGCTGGCAGCCATTCCGATACAAATGGTGGAAACATCACATTTGATGTACTGCATGGTATCATAGATAGCCATTCCGGCTGTCACCATTCCTCCGGGAGAATTAATGTATAAATGGATATCCTTTCCGGGGTCTTCGGACTCCAAAAACAGCATCTGTGCAACGGTAAGGCTCGCGGTTGTCTCATTGACCTCCTCGCCCAAAAAGATGATACGCTCCTTTAACAGTCTGGAGTAAATATCATAGGAACGCTCGCCCCTGCTTGTCTGCTCTACAACATAAGGCACTAAACTCATATAAACCTCCTTTGGCGTTTTCTCGGCAACGCCTGCCAACATATATACCTCTTTTCGCGTTTTCCCGGCAACGCCTGCCAACATATATACAAAAGTCCATGAAGTCAGAAACAGACTGACCCGTCATAAGGTCAGCCTGCTTATCATTTGTCTTATTCAGCGTCTGCTTCTGCGGTCTTGGATTTTGCTTTTGCTCTTTCCTTTACATTCGCCATAATGAACTCAACTGCCTTCTTTACGGCAAGATCACGCTTCATGGATTCTTTCTCTGACTCTCCCATGTATGACTTTAAGTCCTCAGCCTTCATGCCATACATTTCAGCCATCTTTGTAACCTCTGCATCCACATCCTCATCGGTTGCTTCAAGGTTCTCTTCCTTTGCGATCTGCTCTAATACAAGGCTGCTCTGAATGCGCTGTAATGCCTCCGGGCGAACCTGCTCCTTCATCTTGTCAATGGTCATGCCGGAGAACTGCATATACTGGTCAAAGGACATTCCCTGTGCAGAGATGCGCTGTGCGAACTCCTCGATCATGTTCTCTGCCTGCATATCGATCATTGCCTCAGGGATCTCCATCTTGGACTTGTCAATGATCTTCTGGATCGCCTCGTCTTCCTTGGTTCCCTTTGCAGCATTTTCCTTGCGCTCTACAAGCTTTTTCTTTACGTCCTCACGGTACTCAGCCATGGTATCGAACTCAGAAACATCCTGTACGAACTCGTCGTTTAACTCAGGAAGCTCTTTTGCGCGGATCTCGTTGATCTTTACCTTGAATACAGCGGGCTTTCCTGCCAGCTCAGCTGCCTGATACTGCTCAGGGAAGGTTACGTTTACTTCTACTTCTTCGCCGGAATTCTTTCCAACTAACTGATCCTCAAAGGTATCAATGAAAGAATGAGAGCCGATCTCTAAGGAATGATTCTCGCCCTTTCCGCCTTCAAATGCAACGCCGTCTACGAATCCCTCGAAATCGATCACTGCGGTATCGCCTTCCTGTACGGGACGATCTGTAATAGTAACGGTTCTTGCGTTTGCATTTCTCTCTGTCTCGATCTCAGCATCTACTTCTTCGTCTGTTACGCTGGTATCAATCTTTGTAACGGTCACACCGTTGTATTTTCCTAATGTTACCTCAGGTCTCTTTGCTACCTCTGCGGTAAAGATAAACGGCTTGCCCTTCTCGATCTGGGTGACATCAATGGTGGGGCGGGATACGATATCCACACCACTCTGATCTACTGCTGCAGGATACTGTGTCTGAAGCATGATGTTTGCAGCATCTTCATAGAATACGTCAGGACCATACATCTTCTCGATCATTGCCTGAGGTACCTTTCCCTTACGGAAGCCCGGAATCGCAATTTTGTTTTTCTGCTTGTTGTATGCGGATTTGATCGCTGCGTCTACGGTCTCTGCCTCTACCTCGACCGTAAGCTTCACCATATTCTTTCCTAAATCCTCAACCTGTACATTCATTGTAACTGTTTCCTCCTTAAATATTGTCATATTTATATATGAAAAGCGTTGCTGCAAAAGGGCATAGCAACGCCTATGCAGTCATTAATGGATTATAACATAGGAATTTTGGAATTTCCACCTCTTTTTTGATTTTTTTGCGAAAACATAGGAAAAAAGGGCATACCTGATGCATTTTACAGATCAGATACACCCTTTTTCCGTTTTTCAGGCCTTTTGCAGGATGAAATTACTTCATCTGCTCCTCCTGCTTTTTGATCATCTTTCTGACCATCTCGCCACCGATCGAACCGGCCTCGCGGGAAGAAAGGTCACCGTTGTAGCCGTCCTTTAACTGAACGCCTAACTCACTGGCTACCTCTTCTTTAAAACGCTTCATCGCGTCCTTAGCCTCAGGCACTTCCATGCGGTTGCTTCCGGTGTTTGAATTGTTAGTTGCCATGGTTGTTTCCTCCATATACGTTTGCTTTGTGAAGTAAACTCGAATGGTTTACTCTACAATGCTAGTGTTTCCGCGCACCATTTAAATATGAGAGGAAATATATGGACGGCTTTACAATAATTCTCATTTATTCAGTTGCAGCAAACTCCGGCGCTTCTGAGATCCGTGTCAGGATCTCATTCATTTTCTTTTTGCGCAGCAGTACGCACAGCAGGATGATGTACGGCACAACGCCGATCAGCTGGATCGGCTGATAACCGGAGATCGTCTCCGCAAGCGCACCTGTATACAGACCGCCTGTAATGAGTGCACAAACATCAACAAACGCATGCAAAAACACAGTCACCCAGATGTTACCGGTTCGAAAATAGATCGCTGCGAATGCCATTCCCATCATTGCTGCGATCACGCACTGCACAAGCACACCCACCGGCTCCGCGCCCAGCAGATTGCTCAGATGCGCCAGTCCGAACAGGACACCGGAAACGATCACCGCTCTCCATATGCCCTGTCCGGTAGCTCCATAATGGCGAAGCAGAAGCTCTGCCAGAACACCCCGGCACAGAAATTCCTCCGTGATGCCGACCAACAGCATACAGATGACAAATGCCGCGATCAGATACCAGGGGCGGAGTGTCCGTTCCCCTTCATAAATAATCGTATAGACGACCGCGGAATATACACCAATGACCAGAAAATATCCACCCACAAGCAGCCCTTTTCCAAATCCGATCCCGCGTTCTGTCAGGATATCCGCACAGCCGCTCACCTTGATCGCGGCAAAAGCAAGCAGCGCCCCGATCAGCTCCTGCAGCGCCTGTAGTACATACGTGTCCACGTTGAATGTCCCAAACAGCCTTCCGATCAGCATTCCCGCCAATGTCATTGTACCCAGCACGATGAACTCTGCCAGAATGCAATAGATGATCGTATGTTTTTTTGCAAATTCCTGTATTCTATTCATCTTTTCGCTCCTTTTTGTTTTCCCTTATACGCAATTTTCCGATACCGGACTTCTCCGGGCGTAATTTCCCGGCATTGGAACAGCCTTACACATTCACCTGCTGTCTGCGTACCAGCAGATATGCAATTCCCGTAAAAATGACTGTTGCTGCGATCACGGCAGCGACGCCTACCGCCTCTGCGTGTGCCATCACGAATGCAAGCACACCGTTTACCCATGTCACAAACGGGCTGTCCGGATAATCCTCCGTCACATAATGGGTCAGTCTCGGACCTCCAATGCAGACCACCATAAAAAGTACCCACCATACCCAGAATGCCGCTTTTCCGAAGCGGCTGATGGACGCACCCAGCAGTACGCCAATTGCCGTACCAACCAGCGCAAACGCCAACAAAGCGTTAAAACCTATCACCTCTTCCAGAAAATCCTCGATCTCCAATCCCGGAAACATCCGGCCTAACCGCCATTTTTCCAACACATTCATAAGCTTCAAAATGAGCTCCAGCACTGCAAATGTAAGAAATGTTGCGATCGTGTACAGCGGAAATGTCCGCTTTCTTGTCTGTCCCATTGCCACCGCATAATTAAAGATCTGTACCATATGAATCCCGGCAAAAAAGAACATCATCATACACATCACGATCAATGCCATAAAGCTTCCCATACAAAATACACTGTCTACCTCATCTCCGGAAACCAGGATCACATCATGCAGGATCGTTCCAAACACAAACATGCCAAGCATGACCAGTGTTCCTGTCAGAATGAGATCTTTTTGAAATTTCATCTGCGCCCATAACGCTTTCATATTCACATTCCTCCTTCAGAGCTACCTGCCCCTATCTATACGCGAACCTCGATCTTTCGGGTACACAGCCAGCAGATCACAGCCATCACTGCATACCAGATCACTCCCACCGTCACCAGCAACGGAATATTCAAAAGATCCATCACAAAATCCATCAAAAACGTGGTACCGCCATGAAAACCGACCAGTCCGCCGACCACGCCGCCGCCCAGCGAAGCAATGATCACAACAACAATATAGGCAGCCTTGCCAAAACGATGGATCAATACACCGGTCACCAGCGCAAGTCCGCATCCCAAAAGAAACAGCGCCAGCGCCAGAAAACACAGGGTTGTGCCGTCCAGCGGCATCCACGCAGCCGGGATCAGCGCACAGGCTGCTGCCATGATAAGCTCCAATGCCACGATCTGCACAAAATGGATGAACACCGTACTGATCATCGCGTTTTTTCTTGTACAACCGTAGGTCAGTGTCAGCTGGGTATACGTTGCCACGTCCAGCATTCCGTAGATCATAAACATCAGATTTCCGATGAACAGCAGCATGAACGGAAACCTGGGCAGCAGATTTTGCAAGGTAAACCGCGCACCGTCAAGGAATGCAAAATAAAAGATAAAACCAACTGCCATGAGCAGGCACACGCCGATCACACGTGCCGCCCGAAAGCCTGCATATTTTAAAGAACGAGCTAATCCGTTCATCTTATGCCTCCCTTCCGCACAAAGCAACAAACAGATTCTGCAAGGACACCGGCTGTACCGTCACATCATAGCTATCCGAGATCTGATCATCACCGGCAAGAAGCACTGTCACTCCCTTGCTGCGTCCGATCTGCTCTGCGTGATGAACCTCCAGACCTGCACAGGCTGCGTCCACCTCTTCCGCAAGGCCGCTCACATGCACTGCGCGCTCCAGCAGCTCCTGCGTATTTTCCTTTAGGAGGATCTCTCCATCCTTCAGGAAGATCACTTCCTCAAATACATTTGCCGCCTCCTCAATGATATGCGTGGACACGATAAATGTCCGTCCAGTGGCCTCGTGCTCCTCTAAGAGCAGACGATAGAAATCCTCTCTTGCAACGACATCCAGCCCCGCTACCGGCTCATCCAGGATCGTGATGTCCGCCTTGCTGGCCAATGCCACGATGATGGTCACCATGGAAAGCATTCCTTTGGAAAGCTTTGATATCTTCTTTTTCGGATTCAGGTCAAACTGCTCCACCAGCCGTTTTTCCATATCTCTATCCCAGTTCGGATAGTAGGTGCGCGCCATCTGCAAGTACTCTTTTACTTTGATCGTATTCGGTCCGAGCACGCTGAGTGTGTTCAATTCCCTGGAAAAACACAGATGATCCAAAGCTTCCTGATTCTCCCAGACGGGCATTCCGTCCAAAGTGACCGTTCCCTTTGTCGCAGGATTCTGAGCGGTCATAATTGACAAAAGTGTCGTCTTTCCGGCGCCGTTTCGTCCAACCAGACCATAGATCTTTCCCTGCTCGATCGTGAGGTCGATGTCATGCAACACCTCTTTTTTCTTATACTGCTTTGAAATGTTTTCACAAACTAACTGACTCATATGATTCGTCCTCCCCTTTATTCATGTGCCCTGATCATCTCGACCAGCTGCTCGCTGCTGATGCCAAGGCTTTTGGCCTCCTCCAGCAGGCTCTTCACATAGTTTTCATAAAATGCATCCTTACGCTTTTCAATAATGTGCTCTTTGGCACCTTCTGCAACAAACATTCCAATCCCTCTTTTCTTATAAAGAATTCCTTCATCCACCAGCAGATTGATCCCCTTCGCGGCCGTCGCCGGGTTGATCGTATAGAGCTTCGCCAGCTCATTGGTGCTGGGCACCCGCTCCTCCTCTAAAAGAATCCCCCGAAGGATATCTGTCTCTATCATCTCACTGACCTGTAAGTAAATGGATTTGTTCTGAGATAACAGTTCGTTCAAACTTTACACCTCCTGTCCTCACCGTTTTTCTATCTTTCTCACTCCGTTTGTTATGTGGTTCATTACTTGTGTAATTAACCATATCACCATGCAACCTATTTGTCAATACTTTTTTGCAACAGCCTATCGGTATTTTTATATTGATTTTTCCGACACATTAGGCTATACTTTGAAAAGTGGAAAAAATGCGCGGATATGGCGGAATTGGCAGACGCGCCAGATTTAGGTTCTGGTGTCCACGACGTGCAGGTTCAAGTCCTGTTATCCGCACGAAAGACCCTCAAAGCCTTGATTTTTCAAGAGTTTTGAGGGTCTTTTCTTTTTTCACCTACACATTCTTTGCTCTCTCAACAGCACTTTTGACACCAACCCTGACATCAATTGATCCATTATCTCTTCAAAATGCAGAATAACCATAAGATTCCAACTCTGATTATACATCGATTTTCATCCAACAAATCCTACATTGGAAATCGGAAAAATCCAAATGAAGTTTATCTTACTACTCCATTCACCTTTGCCTGTTAGATTAGAAAAATTCGCCCTTACAGTCCAAAAAGGTGTACCTTTGGAGACACACTATCTGTGTCAACATCCTTGACTATTTCTACTTACGCTGCGATTGAAAGCCCATCATCCTTACTGTAACGGTAAATATGATTGGACAGTCTGTCTTCCACTGGCAACTGTATTTCATTGATATCATGCACTACATCACACAGATATGAGAGATTTTTCACCTCTGAAACCGCCACCACCAGCGTCTCGTGAATTGACGAAGGGATAATATAGATATCGTCTCCTTTTCGATCCACGATTTGATCCATAACATCCGTAAACAACATGTACACTGCTCCAAAATGACATGCCTCATTCGTCAGCACATACAAAGGGTTGTTTAACACCATCCGCTCATTACACAGAAGCAATTCCCGCTCTCTTTCACTCAACATACTGCTGATTGCGTTTGTAATGCTTACAAAGGAGATATTCTCCTGTCTGGTATTCTGCAATGCAATCTCATAGACCATCTCCTCATCCTGTTCCCAGATTGCAAGATGCTCTTTTCTCACAATGACATATGCTACTCCATCTCCGGAAGGGTGATCCATCTTCACATACACGACTACCGACAGATCCAGATAGTCCCTATGAATTGCCGTATCCAATGTTTCCCGGTTCATGTCCGTTGAGATCACCCGGAGATATAACCGGCTCTTTACACGTTCCCAGTCCAGAAAATCATGGACTTCAATCTTTTTGATATTCTCGTCCTCTGCATAATACAGCCAGATTGCTTGCACAATTTCATCCAGCGTCATGTTATCCCGATACTCCTCATACAGAAGGTCTAAATAGAATACTGGTGATACCTTACTATCTGCGGAACGTATGACAATACCCCTGCGTTTCAAACCGTTATTCTTATCCACCGTTTCTATACTGACAGCGTCACCTTCACTCGCTGTCTGTCGCATTCTTTTCAAAAGTTCCTCTCCAAATGCATCTCCTACTAATAGTGTCTCTTCCATGTCCTTATCCTCCTATGCTGCCTGATTGTCATATACGATCTCATTTGCAATCTCGCTCATGTCAGCGCTGATATTGGTCTTGATTGTCTCATCCGTGGACAACACCCTCTGAAAATCTGTTTTCAGTGGTGCATACTTTAAGGCCTGCTTGATGACCGTTTTCTTTGCCATCTCCTCATAGCAGGACTTCCACGGAGAGTAGCTGCTCCCAAATGCCTTTGAGTAGTTGGAAGCATACAGATCCATCTCCTGCTTACTCATGACACTAAATCCAAACCCGCCATTTGATGTCTTGAAAAGACCATAGAAAAAGACCGCGTCTCCGCGATCCGTAATTTCCGGTCTGTGTATGAGCTTCGGGTTCAGACCATATTCATATTCAAAATAATCATTCTCATACACGGTCTGTGCCTGTATCGTCTGCATCTGACCGTTGCGATATGCCAGTTCGATCAGTCCTTTATATCCGATCTGAAACTGACACTCCAGCACACCCTTATTCTTATACGGGATCAAGTACGCCTGCCCCAGCGGTGTGTTCGGCTCCAATCCAAGCTGTGCCGCATTGAGCAGCGCTGCGATAAAACTCATGGGCGTGCACTTCTGCAGCTCCGGTGTATTATTGAGTGCCGACAGCGCAATCCTTGTAAAACGCTCCGGTGTCATCACACTGGGCAGTGCTTTCTTTAATTCAGGCCCGAGTGCTTTCACAATATCGGGTATGGACGTGTTCTTTTTCAGCCTGACACTGCTGTTCTCTGTCTGTGTAGCGGCAGCCGCCTGTGCTGCCAGTTCTTCTTTGATATCCTTCTGTTCCATGATTATTCCTCCTTATGCTGCCGGGCTGTACTTAACGTTAAAACGCCGGCTTGTTACCTCTTTTATGTACTGGTTATAAATCTCCGGTTGTTCCTCTTTCAGCCGTTTTGCATCAAAGCGGTTCTGATTTGCCTGCACCCATGAGATGCGGTAATCCTCTGCAACTGCATAGCTGGCATCCTGCATCTGCAGCTTGATATTCTGGTCAATCTGCTCCTTTTCCGTCTCCAGTTTCTTCACAAGCTGCTCAATCTCTGCCCTGCGGGATAACTGCTCCTTCATGCCAAACAACTGAATCTCTTTTTTTTCATCCCCGTGGTAGAGCTGCAGCAGCATTTCTGAATATGCCTTACTGCCATCCGGATCAGGCGCAACTCCTGCCAGTACATGATCCTCCCAAAACCGTTTCTCAATAATGATCAGGTTTCGTACCAGTTCCTCGTCACGCTCGATCTTTCTTATGACAAACTCCCTTCCCATGATGAGCGCCGCCACATACCAGACCTTGTAACCCGATACTGCCAGATAATGCTGCACCTGCATCTGATAATGGAGCGGGATCTTTCCGTCACTCCATCTGTCTGCAGAGTAGGCACTGACGGTCTTACATTCCAACCCTGCTTCCTCGCCAACGATCAGGCGGTCAAAATCTGCCAGCATAAACGGATAGTCCTCATTCTGATAGACAGCATTCGCCCGCCGTACCTTTAATCCGGTTTCCTCCGTAAAACGCTTTGCCACGTATTCTTCCAGATCACGCCCCTGACGCATGGCTTCATTGTCAAAGTCCTCGACTTCTTCTGACAGCTTGTCATGGTAAACCTGAAAGGCGCTGCTGTACGGATTCATCCCAGTAATCGCACCGATATCCGTGCCCGTCAGTCCTGTCCGTCTGATTTTCAGCCAGTCCTCCTTGGGTAGCCCAACTGTCGATACCAACCGTTTCATCCTATATCATCCCTCCTTTTGCGCATCGAATCACATCTGATACAAATTGAACCAAAGCCGGTCTGAATACTAAGACCAAGACGATAAGCACGGTCAATATCAGTATGATCTCCACCATTCCCAAGCCTCTGTTTTTCATTGTCTGCCTCCTTTTGCGACTCTCCTAACCCGCTGATCATGATCTCTGCTTTCATAGCTACGCCACCATCTGAAAAGCACGGTCAATCATGGGATTACCCTCAACTGTCTTGATAAACAGGTTCTCGTCATAATTCTTAGTGCGCCTGATCGGCTCTGCATGGGTGGCGAAATCAGATACAGCATTGATAAAACGGTATGCATTCTTACCAACGTGCTGCAGATCAGGAGCATCAAAATAACGGTGCTTCAGATCTTCCAGCAGCCTGCTGTTATTCTTCCGCTGAATGTCAGACAGTTCCGCACTGACCGGAAAGAAGGTCTGCATGTACTCGATCACCTTTTTGTCCTGCAGCTTCGTCTGGTTCAGCTTATCAATCGCCTTCCCCAGTTCACTCATATAACCGTGCGCAAAGAACAGCGTTTCCTTTGCATCGTCCATCCGATCCATGATATTTTCGGTGTGCTTGGTCTGCCACATTCTTTTCGCTGTTGACAGTGCAAGATTCAGCGTGTTGTTGCATACCACCCGTACCGGCGTCATACTAACCTTGATAGATGAAGTCCCGTCATGTGAGTTCATGACCAGCAGGTACGGCGTAATCTTGTCCCCGGCAATGATGTACTGCTCCGGCAACTTGGCTAAGATCCATGTACGTCTGCCACCCTGCAATGAACCTGCAGTCTCATACTTCACTCCCGCTCCCAGCAGGTCATCTGTAAAACGAAACGCATCTACATTCTGTACGACCTTGTAGCGATCTGTGACGATGCCAAGCTGCTGAAAATCAGAATCCCGATAGTTGAGTTTGTAACCCGGAATATAAAAGCCCTCCTGCGTGTACACATCCTTCTGCAGAACATTCCAGTCCAATCCTGCCACCTGCAACGCAGTCTTTGAATCCGGTGCCTCACTCACCACGTTTCCCAATCCATGCCATGGGGTTACTCTTGTTGAAAACATTGTCTCTACTTCGTGTGCCATAATAAGTATTCCTCCTTTGAAAGAAAAATGCCCCCGGCACAATGCCGAGGGCTGTTGATTGTTACTACTGCAATGATATGTAATTCAAAGCAAACACTTTAGCAGGATCATATAAAGCCATCTCTACTTCTTCCAAATATGACCCAAAATCTTTTTTACCGTCTGCTCTTTTGCCCTGCAACTCGGGCAGATATGCGTCACAGATGAAAGATCCCTCATATATATGCGCCCACATCTTAGACATCTTTCCGTTCCTGGTACAATAGTCATCCCACTTCCCCCCTTTCTTTGATTCCCTTACACACAGTATCCCAAATACAAATGACACGCCATGTCACCGATGAAGAAATAAACTTTTTCTCTATCGAGAATATTATTTATTCCACATGACAGAGTCTGTCATCCCCTAAATGTATGATAAATACAGAAAAAGCCACTTCACACGGCTTAGATAATCTCACAAACAACAAAGAAAGGACAGAATCATATGGAAGAAACGAAAAACACAGAAATTCAAGTAGAAGAAACATATTCGTATCATTACGAAGATCATCACACACCGCTGGCTTGCGCTTTTCATTCAAGATTAGAAGCATTCAAGTATACGGACTACTACAGCTTGCCGTTTGACAGCCGAATCGGTTCCGAGTTCTATAACAGCAAATCCGCATGTGAAAAGGCAAGAAAACAATGTATAGAAACTGCTTATTACACAGCTAAACAACATTTCACGCCATCTTCTGCGCTCTGCATTGCTGATGACGCTATGAAATTCTACTCCAAGCGTGTGGAAAGCGTTTTCCTTCCCATCATTGATCACATGGAAATGCTCTGCAAGACAACAAATCAACCTACTGCCTTTTCAAAACTAAAAGAGCTTGTCGACGGATGTAAAGCTGAACTGAGTAAGCGGTTCGAGAACGAGCTACGGAAAAATGCAAGCTACTACGCCCTGTACGATATCGGCTATTTCATTGAGAAAGTTCCGATCGAAAAGCACGATTTCCGTGTCTCGGAAGATGTCGTATTCAAACTTCTGGAAACACTAATTGCTGACAATGTCCAGTACACGATCACCGACATCTATACATCTATCTGTGAAATGGAGCATGATCTCAATAATCATGCAAGCACTTTCTTCAATACCGCATACGGCGAATACACAAGCTATTTATCCGAGATAGAAGCACTCTTAGACGGCATTGGTAATGGCTTCCCTCCTCTGCAAGAAGGTGAAAATGCCAATGATTATGTTCATCGGATTTATACCGGTCAGACATCTTAGGAATACAATGGCCCAGCGGAATAATCCGCTGGGTTAAATTATTAGCCTTCATACTTTTGAAGTGCTTCTTGCAAGATACGCTTCATTTCTTTCCGTAGTGATTGCGGGCGTAACACTTCCACAGTGCTTCCCTGACTCAATAGCCACATCAAAATACCATTTCCATACACCTCTGACCGAATAACAAAACCTGCTTTTTCTTTTAAAATAATCTCCGCAGTTGGAAGACGATCTAAAATTGCTTCCACATTCCGCCCAGAATAACGGAACTCAATATGTGTCAATTTTCCAGGAAACATAAACTGAACTCTTTTTCTAAATTCTCCCTCCTCAAATCGATTAGCGTAAGCAATTCTAAATTTCTCACCAATTTCCCTATATTTGAGAATTCGATCTACACGGAAAACAGCAGGATAATCATAGATTTGCTCATATAGCCCATTCGTGTTTTTCTGAACCACAAAAGCATTCAAATAAAAATAGTATTCAGAAAAAATAATTGACACAGGCTGCACAGTTCGTTTAACTGTCTCCTTTGAAGCAACCTGCTTCTTATAAGTAATTTCTAATAGATTACATTTCTGGATTTCTTCTCCCAACTCCCATAGTTTTCCTTTAATACTTGATTTGTGAGTTAATTCCACATAATGATATGCTTCATTGGAAATCAAGTCTGATACGAGTTTCATATTGGTTTGTGGTACACACCCTGCAATCATCTTATCCAAGATATCCCTAATTTCCTTTTTTGTAAATGCGCGACTCTCCAATAGTATCTTACTAACTGCCAGAATCTCATCATTACTCATGAGCGCACCTTTACCGTTTTGCATTACAAAACCGCCTTTTTTACGGTCATATTTGATCTGACTCGCACCATACCCATTCTCATTTGCATATTCTGCAAGAAAAGCACGGATGTCATCAATGTCCCTTTGAATGGAACGCTCATCCACTTCAAAGTATTGTGCCGCATCTCTTTTATTTATCATTCTCCCCTCACACAACGTAGTATATAAATGTAAAACACGCGAGAATTTTTTCTTAGAACTGTCCATATTCAATCCTTTCAAAAACAGAAAACAAAACCTCCTTAAATCAAAGGAGGCTTTACTTGATTATTATTTTTGTTTGTTTTTTTCTGTTATTCCTCCCAGAAAACCAAGGGCTGCTCCTACAGTTGCTCCTACAACGGTTCCAATCATTGGTATCAGACTTCCAATGGTTGCCCCTGCCACAGCCCCTTTCGCAGCTTCTTCCAATACATGTGAAAGTGACACTTCCATCTCTGACTGTATTTCTCCATTATAATTCTCTACTCCATCATTCTTTTTCCAGATTTCGGGGTTTTTATTCAGACTATCGAGCAGCAAGTGTCTCTTGGTTTGTGGTATACTCCGGATCATTGTCAGCAATAACTTTGAAATATTATATCCATATAGCGCAGAATAATATACCGGCATCACAGAAACATTCGTCGATTCCATAATTCTGTTTCTAACCGAAACGACCTTTTCATCCAAAAATGAAAGAAGTTCTGTCTGAGGTTTATTGTTTATGTAATCCCAATATTTTCCTTTTAATGCAATGTCACATTGATTGATTCCAACCACGATTCGCTTAGCATCCCCAATAAATGGCACAATGACATTTTCGATCAATTCGTACGTTGTTCTCATATCTCGATTAGAGCCGTCAACAAGGACAAGCACCTCATCAATCAAAAGATTTCCATTCTCATCTACTGCTTTCAAAGCATTTGAAATTTGAATAGCATAGTTTTTATCATTCTCCGGGCTATCACCTAACCCTGGAGTGTCCCATAAAACCAAATTATCCATTTCAAATTTTTGAATAGAAGCCGTTTCCGGATCAGGGCTATAACCAACTTTTGCCATCTTTGTATCAAAAAGAGCGTTAATCGTAGAACTTTTTCCTGAGCCAGTCGCTCCCACAAGCAAAATATTTAGTTTCGTTTTCTTTAATCGCACAATATTATCATACAATATATCAGTATTTACGAATTGCATTTGCGCGTCATTATGTATAATATTTCCCAATTTCTCCAATATCTGATTGCTCATACTCACCATCCCCTCATTATCTGTCGTCTTTCTATCGGAAGCTGATTAATAATCTCATCTATAAATGATACAACATTCCAATCATATAGCGCAGAATAATATACCGGTTTATTAATAGTTATTCCTGTATCTTGCTTCACACGATATTGTACAGAAGATGCTTGCTCCTCCAAGCGCTGTAATAACACATGATCCGGTATTCTCTTATTCTTATCCCAATGCTGACCGCGTAATGCAAAATCTGCCTGATTGATTGCTACTATAATTCTATCAGCTTGAATATTCGGCAATACAACATCGTTCAACAAGGTTCTAGTTGTACCCAGATCTCTGCTCTGACCCTCTAATATCACAATGCACATATCAATATATCCATAATCCGAGCCATCATAAGGATAAGTTTTTTGCAAAAGATTTTTCATGGCTGTTTTATGCTGCTGATCCCTTGATACACCATCCCCCAGTCCCGGTGTATCCCAAAAATGAAGATATTCATTCAACTCATAACTCGATATATTTTGTGTTTCTGGATCAACACCCATACCAACATTTGCAACCGTTTTTTTTAAGAACGAATTCAGCGTCGTAGACTTACCAGCTCCTGTTACTCCTGTAATCATTATATCAAACCAGTTTATATTCAAATGCGCCAATCTTCCCTGTATCTCTTCCAAACGATATGAACTATAATCTATTGCTTCCACTTTCTTTCCTCCGAATACAAATACTCCATCATATCAACGTATGTTTCTTTGCATTTTTCATTTTCACCAGCTTCAATGTAAGAAAGACATTTGGAGAGGTACTGCTCATTCAATCTCTGGTATATTTCTTTTCGATTCGGTTGTACATTTATCAATTCAACTATCTCCGGTGCAGTATCATAATACCTTTGGATGAGTTCTTTTCCATCTTTCTGATACTGTAACCAATTATCCCGAAATCCTCTAAATGCTGTTAATTCATAACAATCATCAGGTTTTCCATATTCCTCACAAGTGGCTGTGGTTATATAACAACCTTTGCCCCGAGACTTAAACGGCTTAGTAATCGTTTCTACCAAAGCTTTTCCGGTGCCATATACCATTCCAATTGTCGTTCCTATTTTTTGTCCAAGTACTTCACCAGCATGTCCCAAAATGGCTCCCATGTCTCTTCCTCTTTCAGCGCCCTCCAACGCACACTCAAATATGGTCTCTCCTATATTTTCTATTATACCTTTTTGATAATTACCACGATCATCATTGTTATTCCATGAATCTTCATCTTTGTTCAAATTTTCAATATATGCCAGTCTTTTCTCCTCTGGTGTATATTTGATAATGTAATAAAGTAATTTTGTCAGATTATACGGTTGACATTGTGCCATTCCTTCTTCTTTAAATCCGGCGCTATAATAAATTGGATCGACATCAATTCCAGTTCCATCCTTGATACGCTTTTTAACAGATAACACCTTTTCATCTAAAAATTTTACAAGTTGATCTTCTGGCTTATTATATTCATAATCCCAATACCTCCCCTTCATTGCAACATCAGCCTGATTGATAGCTACCAAAATTCGGTTTTGCTTATCCTCACCCAAATTAGGTATAATCACATTGTTAATCAATTCATATGATGTCCCTAGATCTCTTGTACTTCCATCTAAAATCACCAACACAAGATCAATAAGATATTTCCCTTGCTCATCTTTCTCCTTCAATTTTTGAATAATATTGTTGGAATGTCGCTTATCAGCTTCTTTTCCATCTCCCAAACCAGGACTGTCCCACAAAACAAGATTTTCTAATTCATATTTCTGAATATCCATAGTCTCAGGGTCAACACCTACTCCAACCTTTGCTACCTCCATATTAAATAGTGCATTAATTGTAGAACTCTTTCCACATCCTGTTGCTCCCGTAATCATCAGATTAATCTTCTGTTTTTTCAGATAAAGCACATTTTTCATCACTCTGCTTCTATCTGCTTCTGACATATCAGCATTTCGTAAATCTTCTTCTAATGCATCCAGAAATTTTTGTTCTTTCTCCATGTTTCTACCTCGTATCTTTCTTTTTTTCGTAAGTCTACACTATGACTATGACAAGATATGTCATGTTCATACTATTTCAAATCATTATTATCATACCACTCTTTTCTCATTCATACAACTATTAGCATAAGCAAATACTACTATCTGCATATTATTCTATTCTCGTTACTTTTGTATTATTTTCATATACTATGAGCTGTATTTGGAGGTCACCCACTATGGACTATGTTTTCCTTGGAAAACGAATTCGCGAAGAGCGTCTACGCTTAAATCTGACTCAGGAAAAGCTGGCAGAGGCATGTGGCATATCTACTGCATACCTTGGTCAAATTGAGCGCGGCGAACGATGCATTACCCTTGATAAACTGATTCCATTGGCAAATTGTCTGGGAACTACGATTGATTTTCTTCTCTCTGATTACATCAGTCCTCAGAACGATACTAATTTCAATATATTAGTCCAACTATTCCAAGGAAGAAGCGACCAAGAAAAGGAATTAGCTGTACATCTCCTCAAACTGCTGTTCTCCTACACCGATGGACACCTTTAATTGATACATTTTTATACAATTCCCAGTTAAATCACCTATAATATAAAAAATATATGCCCGGTATGCATCTTTGCATACCGGACACCTAATTCAACAAAATCAGATATACCAAACCGTTCCATCAGCGTAAATAAGATCATAAAAGACCATGTTTGCTCCTTCAAAACAGCCCCAGCTTTGTCCTCCTTTTCCATATCCCTTGCCGTTATTAAGGAGGTAATTATTCACTTTGTAAAGTTTTCCTTCTGAATCGTATTCCAGTTTTGAAAACGCTCCGTACACAGTGATGTCACTTTTGTTTTCCAACTGATAACGCAAATAATCATCCAGCACTTCAAGCGACAACTCCGCATCCACCTTGGTACTCTTATTACCTACTTGATGAATATCGGTTCCTGTTACATCAAGCTTAATATGCTCAATTTCTTCTGATGCCATAAAATAAACTTTCTGCTCACCCTTTGCTTTTAAGCTAACATAGCACTCTCCCGGATCTTCATACACACTATCCCAGTTTTCTCCATATCCTTTGAATCTTATTGTAGCAACGAAAGGACGGTTTGTTTTATTTTTTACAATCACACTGGCGCATCGATCACTCTCCCTTTGGAATCCCTTTAAGCTCATAATTGCACTTTCATTCTTGAAATTCTTTACGACAATATTCCGTGTTACCTTTCGTTTTCCGGATTTAACTGTTATCTTTGCTTTCCCTGCCTTTTCTGCTACAAGAACATTACTATCGGCCGATACCACAGACGGATTGCTGGACGTACATTTGATTGGTCCGGAAGCCCCCGCTGTGGCACGTACGACTACTCTTTCACCCATTCCGTCAACTACCCACATTTCCTGATTATTAGCCAAGTTCACTTTCAGTTTGCTCGCTGCCTGCGCTTCCAAGCTCGTCTCAGCAATGTTGTTTGCGCCAACAAGACCTGTCACCGCCATCGATAATGCCACTACAAATCCTAATACCTTTCGTTTCATCAACTGTGTTCTTTTCATATGAACAGCCCTCCTTATGTTTGATAAAAAGAGCGTACCATAGTCCTATGACACACACTGTCATTGTGCAAATTTTTTTCTACGATCCAGCAAGTGCCTTGCCGGCTGGGACTAGCCCAGGATATACCATAGTTATAATATATATTTCACAAAAAACGAGATACCGTGCCTTTTCAGGTGTCATTGCTCGTATCGAAACCAAAAAACAGCATGTCACAGGCATAAAACTTCAGGATCTGGCACAGGTTGTCGCCACTACCTATGTCTATCTGATTGATGGAACAAGAAAAAGCCCTTGTGGACAATACATCACAACAAGGGCTCTTTACTTATCTGTCTTCAGCGAAGTAACATTTTTAATATTCGCCTATTTGTTTATGCCGCATATTCTACAATTGCAACTTCTGTCAGGGCTTCTTTCAGTTTCTTAACAATTTCCTCAATCCGGGCAACCACCTCACCACTATAGGAGACTTCACCACACTGACTGCACTTATGACACGGCACATGCTTAATAATAATAAAATGTCCATCCAAGTCCACCATATAATTGCAGAAATCATCCCGCATTTCTCCCTTGCAATAAAAACATCTATCCATACGATCATTCCTTTCTCTTTTTCAGCGCTTCGTCCCACTGAGATGGATCGGGTTCATACGCTGTTATTAGCCAAAGCTTGTTTTCACCAATGCCTACAACCACATGTATCTTTCGCCCGTTAAGCGTCATACCCAATATCAAACAGCTTGGATAGGGATAATCATCGGGATATTCCTCTATGATCTCCCCGTTTTTTATAACTTCTTTGATTTCTTCATAAGAAATATTCCGCTGTTGGCATCTCATCAGAATGTGTTGTGTTACCTCAATCGTTGCGTCCCTGCACAGCACTTTAATCTGATCTATGTCCATTTGATATCATCTCCCCTCTCCACTCCTATTATGTCCGTTTGTAATATTATACCCTCCCTGCTCAAATTTGTACACTCCTTTTGCATCCATGGCACTAACAGCCTCCTGCCCTCTTTCCATATTATATGCTATCTTTCAGAACATCCTTTTAAAATGAACAAAACCTACGGAGGAAGTCACAATGTACAATAATGAGTCCCATGATCTGATCAGCATAGACGATCTATGCGAAATGCTGTTCATCGGTAAAAATGCAGCTTACCATCTGTTAAATTCCGGTGAGATCAAAGCATTTCGCATTGGTCGCAACTGGAAGATTCCACGTCTTAGCGTTATCAACTATATAAGAAGCAAAAGCAACCTCTAATGATTCTGCTGTGAGCGGGCAGTGGCAGCTGCCTGCTCTTTTGCTGTCTGCATATACAAAGCCTGATATTGAGGGTTTGTCTGACGAAAATAATCGGCATTTTCAAATCTCACCGGAGACATCTGCTGATAGTTCCCTTGTATCTCGTTAAACTTCTGCTCCAGTTCGCAAATCTCTGCCTTTGTCTTGTGAAATTTCTTTCCATTTCTGTAGTTAATATTGTTTATGACAAGATGCGCATGCACAAAAGCACCTCCTTGACCATCATTTCCGGGGTTGTAATGGGTTGCAACCAGTACCTGATATCCCTCATCATATATGCATCTCCCCATATCTTCAAATGATCTCATCACTAGTTCCGGATTATTTCCATATTCACCAAACTCTGATTCCTGAATTGAATAAACCATATGTGCTGCTCTCCTTCCGCCTCGCGATTCTATATCATGTAATTTCTGAATCTGGTATACATCTTCTATCTGCTCTTCCAACGGCAGATTATATGGCACACCAAAAAAACGATAACCAACCAGCTCATTAGGATTGCCATTCACTTTACACGCATATTTTGCACAATTTCCAAATGCGTCCTGATTATGATATTTTGATTTGTGATTATTCTGTGCTACATTTATAAGCACGCCCTTAGCTGACATACGATACCTCCTATTTTTCTTCTTATCTCCGGTGAATCATTACAACACTGCGCAAGTTCAACATACAAACGACCTATCTCTTGACGCTTATGCTTGTAAGGTACTCTTTGGCTTGTACTGCAGCCAATAATGTATGAATTGGTAGACATGTTACTTCTTTCTGCAGTTTCTTTAATCTTCTCCCATGCTTCATCAGATACCCGAATTGATCTTGGTTTTGTCATCCAAACGCACCTCCTTATATATTTTTTCTAATGTAAATACAATAATCGTATGATTATTTGTATTTATAAGATAAGATGTATTTCTTATCATCTGATATAGATACAAGATTAATTATTGAGATATATAAATATAACAAGTATACAAAATGTAATACACACACCTCCTCCACATAATTATTTGTCATGATCAGATCCCTCCTTTGCGTTTTGTATTATATTTTTGTTTGTTACGTAACAATTACAATTTTGTTTAGTCTATTTTAATTTTTCACTGATGGCTATATAAAAAAAGCAGTAACCAGAATAAGCTACTGCTTTTTACTATCATCAAGATTTGTTCATTTCGCGTATTTACTTGTCAGCAGTATCAGAATTTCAGCTTTGATACTGCTTCCTCTTTCATATCATCAGCAATATGACCATATATATCCATGCTGGTTGTTATACTCGCATGTCCCAACAAATCCTGAATTGTTCTAATAGACACTTGCTCATGCAAAAGCATACTGGCAAAGCTATGTCTCAAATCATGGAAACGCACTTGAGGTATATCATAACGTGATAACAGATCATGATATTGGTCATTTAATTGCCTTTGCTTAATAAACGATCCGTCCGGCTCTGCAAACACAAGATTTTGATCATTATATACATCTTTATATGCCTGCTTTTCCGCTTCCTGCATTTTCTTATGTCTAAGTAATGCATCATAAACAGCATCTGCCATAGGAATCGCTCGTATACTCGTTTTATTCTTGGGCTCCAGTATCTTATAATGTGTAATATAATGTCCTTCTTCATTTGGGTGAGTGTCCATTATCTTACATAAACTATATCTGACATGAATTTGTTTTTGCTCAAAAGATACATCATCCCATCGTAAACCCAATATTTCACCTTTCCGCATACCACACAGCAAGCCCAGCAGGACAATCGGATAAATCTTCTCTTCTTTCGCCTCATTGACTATTTTTTGAATATGATCCACGCTAAGAGGTGCTGTTTCATACTTCTTCTTTTGCGGAATTACAGTATATAATGCTACATTCTCCGAAATATAATGCAATCTCACTGCCATATTTAATGCTCCGCTGACCAGTAAATCGATATGGCGCACTGTTTTGCTATTATATCCCTCGGCAGTCTTCTTATTGTAATACTTTTGCAAATCCTCAATTGTCAAAGCATTCAATACTTTGACACCGATATCACTTTCTAAAATGTGCTTCCTATATGTGAGCATGTAACTGCCATAGGTTGATTCTTTCAACGAATTTTTCTTATATGTTTCAAGATACTGATACACCCATTCTTGCAAGAGCAGATCCCCTCCGAAGTCTTTTTCCTGACTACGATTCTGATCCTGGTTCATTTTTTCTTTAAGTTTCTCTTTAACCTGCTTCTGGGTCTTGCCGTATACATAATGTCTCTTATACTCTGCATCAAAATATGAAGCACACCATCGCCCGTCCTTCCTCTTGTAAATACTTCCTTCTCCATTTAGTCTTTTCTTCATGCTTTTGCTCTCCCTTCAATTTAAAAAGAGAGCTAGTTTCCTAGCTCTCCTGCCCGTTTATCCATTGTTCAAATTTGTTTTTTGGAATCACCCGCTTTTTTCCCAACTCCAGCGATGGTATTACGCCGCTCCTGACCAACTGATACGCGTAACTCTGCGATATGCCCAATGCTTCTGCTACCTCCTGAATCGAATAGACTAATTTTTCCATATTCGTTCCTCCAACTTGTAATATTTCCATAATTTACATGGATTACTAAGTTGTTGCAGATGACGTAATTATTTATGTCATATCAGTCTAAAAATCTTTTTTTTGTCAACAATCTCCATACAATATTTTAAATTACATTGTTTCGCCAAATTATTAAAGTGAGCTACTGACATCGAACGATCTGTCTTATAAACACTAAACCACATTTTCTGTCTTTCATTCTCCTCAACATCTAAATTATCTATCAATATCTTGTATGCATCTTTATTATCTTTTTCGAACTGTTCCATATCAAATGCAGAAACTTTTTCTCCTTTTTCACACAAGAAATACCCGTCTATATTTTGTTCTAACTTATTCTTTGCTTTCTCAAGTTCATCCATTATAACACTTTTGAAAGCATCTAATTTATTAATCCACGATAACTGTTCCTTAACAAAAGCATTCGAATCTTCCTGCATAGCTTTATACATGCGGTTATAATAATCTATTTGCAACTGAATTTGTTCGTAGGCCAATCTACTAAAGTAAAACTGTCCATTCGCAATAAAGCATATTGAACTTACCGTATCATAATCGACTTTTTTCTCCCGCAAATCTCGCATAATACGGCTATGCATGAACCATATCATTTGCTGTTCGTTAACGTTATATCGTATATGCCCATTAGTTTTCTGTGTGGCTAACACCCTTTTTGCCTCCTCACCAGTTGCAAACGTATTACGAACCGGTCCTACATTATTATCCGGGAGTCTCACAGTATCTACCAAGCAGTAATATCCAGTATAATTCAGAAAACCCGTTTCATAAATCACGGGTGCTATATATTCTTTATATAAAAAATCCGCATATTCCTTCCTGCGTTTTAATACTCCCAATCGATCGGAGAATGACTTCAGAGACTGTGCATCAATAAATAACTGTTTTTTATCTTCCTCAGACTTACACCGTATACGTCCCAGCATTTGAATAAACTCGTTTTCATTATCAATGGATATGACTACATTCTTAATTGATGAGTCTTCCAGGCTAATTCCGTTATCTAATACTGATGTTGCAATTAGAACTCTTCCTGAGAATGTTCTGTTTCTCACAATATCATCGACAATCTGTATGGTATCATCAAAAAGATCATAACTAGCATCTATTTGATCCACCTCTTCTCCTTCAAGGACTTTTTTAATTTTTCTCTTCAAATTTCTTGCCTCAAAAATGTCATTAACAAAAATCAACCACTTTTCTTTTTGTTTATTATCAATACTCTCTATGATTTCTGTCAGTTTACGAAAAACCTTCACCGTAATATAGGGATAGTTCCGCTTACTTCTATTCTGTTCTCTCATCTGTTCGAGATGATACCGTTGACAGGATTCTTGATACGAGCTTGTATTCAAACGCAGATAATTTGTCCTCTGAAAATGAAAATTTTTGTTATATGCTTCTACTAATACACGAACATCTGCTATTGTCGCGGACATGTACACTCTAATCTTATGGTAAAAGTTTTCTATTATCCAAATAAACGATAGAAACGTATTCGAATTATAAGTGGCGTCCGATAGGAAATAATGACATTCGTCACAAATGACACAGTCATATGACAGAAAATCCCGCATCTCGTATATTTCACCATGTTCATTTTCATATTGCTTTTTCAGAATCTGATTTTCTAAGTTCTGATATGTCATGACATCAATATAGTATCGCTCTTTCGATCTTTGATTGATAATATCTTCCTCTAATTGTTGTTGCAAAATTGACCTGTTAACCAAATACAATATCTTCATTTTATGTTCTGCCATATACGGCAAAACATAACTTAGAATAAATGTAGTTTTTCCACAACCAGTTTGAGCATCAATAAACTCACACGTTCCATTTCCCCACTGCTTAAAAGAATCTCCTAATCGGTCTGCCAAATACTCCATACTTTGCACCTCCAATGACCCTCATCATGTGTATTGGAAAATATATATATAAGCATTTTTCCAAATTCCAATACTAAAATTATAGCACATTAAGGGCTTGCGCATCATAAAATATTGGCTGGAATTTGTACTTTTCCATCTTTTCCACTCATTTTCCAAGCATTTTCCATGTCCCGTGCCGTATACGCCATATCCAAAATCTATTTGAGAACCTTATTTGACATCAACATTGACATCAATACAAAATCATACTCCAAAGAAAATTTGCACGTTTGTGTAAAAAACGCCTCAGAAACAGCCTTTTTTGTAATAATCCTACCCACTCAAAAATCATTCACAGAATTTAGGTTCTGGTGTCCACGACGTGCAGGTTCAAGTCCTGTTATCCGCACGAAAGACCCTCAAAACCCTTGATTTTTCAAGAGTTTTGAGGGTCTTTTTTTAACCTACACATTCTTTGCTCTCTCAACAATTATGAGTGCTCTTAGAGGTAATTGTACCAATTTTTCTTATGTGAAACAATCCTTATCTTATCTGCAATCAAATTGCCTATATTGTATATGAGAAAGACTGTCAGCTTACCTCCTGATTCATGAAATCTGCACTTAACTTCAAGGATTCGATTGGGGATCCATTCACCCAGTTCTTGTGGCTTTCTAAAATAATGGCATCCACATTCACGCGCAGAGCCTGTGCCACCAGCTCCTGCAGATTCATGTTTCCATAGCCAAGTTCCATGCTGTCTGATTTTAGGATCGGTGTCATGGACGCCCCCTCGATCCGGGTTCCCCGGTCATTGATATGATAGAGCTTCATTCGTCCGCCCAGCTTTTTCATCAGATCAAGCGGATACACGCCTGCCTCTGCTGCCCAGTAGGAATCCAGTTCAAAACCAACCGCCTCCGAATCCGTCTCCTCGATCAGCAGCTCATATGCAGTTTTATTTGCCTCTGTTTTTCGAAACTCACAATTATGATTGTGATACAGGAGCTGTATTCCTTCCCGTTTCAGATTTTCTCCTGCTGCATTCAGATCCTGTGCCAGTTTTTGTACCGCTCCTTTATCAGAGTAATCAAAACGATACATTCCGGTAATAACGATCTTATCCGTACCAAAGCTTTTTGCCTCTGCGATCACACGATCCGTCTCTCTCCCAATCGTTCCCAGATCTTCATGAATACTGACAACAGACAGTCCTGTCTGTGTAATCAATGATTTCCAGTCCAGATTGCCGCCCTTTCCCACCGGCATTCCTGCCATCTTTGTCATCATGCGTACCATGAAAGAAGTCGGTCGGATCATGAAACCGTTCAGTTCAATCCCATCATATCCTGCACTTTTTATGGTCTTTAATGTTTCGAGTGCCTGTTTTTCATTTTTTGTCACAGAACCCAGCATGATCTGCTGTACTGCTTTTACTGCCATTGTCTTTCCTCTCTATTCTTTTCCGGCAACTGTTCAGCTACCTTTTTCATGCGCGGGAGCGTTCGTCTGGCGCCCATTTTTCTAAATTCAACAGCGTCTCTGCGCTCTTGCTGTAACATGCATACAAGATTGTACGCTCACTGAGACGAAATTGTTTTATCTGACTGAAATAAATATAAACCACATACTCCAATCCCGCGTTCAAATATTCGTGAATATGTGTTAAAATTAGTCAACGTCTTTTAAAAAATGAATTTTTAAACATTTTCATTATTTTATAAACACGAAATGTTTTATTCTCTCTTATAATGACAGCAGAAACACGATTCAGAAAAAGGAGGCCAACCACATGATCAAATTCACGAAAGATTTTTTACTGGGCGCTGCGACTGCTGCCCATCAGGTAGAGGGAAACAATACAAACAGTGACTGCTGGGCGATGGAACACATGGAACACACCAGCTATGCGGAGCCATCGTTGGATGCCGTGGACCACTATCACCGCTATGAAGAAGATATTCAGTTAATGGCCGATGCCGGTTTAAACGCCTACCGCTTTTCTTTAGAGTGGGCAAGAATCGAGCCTTCAGAAGGTCAGTTTGACGAGGAAGCCATCGAACACTACCGCGATGTCATCCGCTGCTGCAAAAAACATGGCATCGAACCGGTCGTTACGCTTCATCATTTTTCAAGTCCCGTCTGGCTGATCGGCAAGGGCGGCTGGGAAGCAGAAAGCACAGTTGACGACTTCGCGCGCTATACACGCTACGTCATGGAAAAATTAGGCGATGAGCTCCGCTGTGTCTGTACGATCAATGAAGCAAACATGGGCTTGCAGATCGCCGCGATCGCCGAGCGGTACAAACGCCAGATGATGGTGCAGATGGAAAAAATGCAGGCTGCCGGTGACAAGGATGATGCGGATGGAACGGTTCAGGTCGGCATCAATCTCCAGAAAATGATGGCAGACCAGAAAGCTGCTGCCGAAGAAAACAAAAAGGTTTTCGGCGTGGAAAACGTGGCAAACTTTACTTCCATGCGTTCGGCAGACGGTGACCTTCTTGTCATGAAAGCCCACCAGGCTGCTAAAGCAGTCATCCGTGAGCTGGCGCCGCATATCCGCGTTGGCCTGACCCTGAGCTTACATGACATGCAGGTAACAGAAGCCGGTGGCGAGCCCTTTGCCGGAAAGGAATGGGAGGATGAGTTCACACACTATCTTCCCTATATTCAGGATGACGATTTCCTTGGCGTACAGAACTACACCCGTTCTTTATTTGGACCAAACGGCGGTCTGCCTTACCCGGAGGGCGCTGAGATGACGCAGATGAACTATGAGTTTTATCCGCAGGCTCTGGAACACGTCATCCGCAGGGTTGCCGAGGATTTCAAGGGTGATCTGATCGTAACGGAAAACGGTGTGGCTATCGCAGATGACAGCCGACGTATAGCATTTATTGCAGAAGCCCTGGCCGGTGTCAAAAACTGTATCGACGATGGCATCCCTGTCAAAGGCTACTTCCACTGGAGCCTGATCGACAATTTCGAATGGCAGAAGGGGTATTCCATGACCTTTGGCCTGATCTCCGTTGACCGCACGACACAGACCCGTACACCCAAAGAAAGCCTGTCCTTTTTAGGAAGCTTCAGATAGATCTCCCGGAGGTTTTTTATGGAATACACATTTCCGTTTTACAATACGATCGACTTAAAACAATTTCTTGCAGATGTAAAAAAATGTGAAAACGAAGTATTCTTTGAATCAACAGAAGGTGACCGGCTCGCACTCCATTCCGCCCTGAGCCAATTCATTTTATACTCGGTCTGCACACAGCCCGAACTGCTGACAGGAGCCATCATCCGCTGCTCCTGTCAGCATGACCGGGACATTTTGTCGCCCTATTTTCGCATACAGGAACCCTGAATCTGCCAGGTGGCCGCAACGCGAGAATACCGGGACTGCCTTAAAAAATGGCAGCCGCCAGGCTTCGAAAATATTGCCAATCACGAAGCACAGAAAGGAAAAGCACAATGAAAACGAATGAAAAGCTGGCATTTTTCATGGAGCTTGTCAATTGCAATTATAACTTACATTATTGGCATTTTGACAGAGATTTTCATTTACTGGAGACCGACTGGCCAAATGATCTGTTTTCCGGTGATTTTTTTGACTTTATCGGATTTGAAGAACTGATTTCACGTCAAATATCAGCAAGCAATCATACACCTTTGCTTTTAGAGGCAGAATCAAATTTATTATGGATCGCTGCCTTTGAAGTTCAGGCGCATACGGTAAAGGATATCCACATGGTTGGTCCCATTTTCGGTGCACATGACACCTATCTTCTGCTTCGCAAGAAGCTGGACTCCTATGAGCTGTCTGTCCAACTGCGCGCTTCCATGAAGAAGATCTTTGAGCAGATTCCAACGGTACCCTCCAACATTTTGATGCAATATGCCGTCATGCTTCATTACTGTCTGAACGGGGAGCATATTACCGTAAACGATGTCTCATTTTCCAATGCGTCGTCATCCCCACAGATGGATACAGCTTCCCTGAGCGGCAATACCCACGCCGGGATCTGGGTAAATGAGCAGCTGCTGTGCAAGATGCTCTCCGAGGGCGACCCCCGATATAAGGAGGCTCTGCAAAAATGCTTCTCTCTGAGCCATGGCATCAACGCCGATTACGGAGATTCTCTCCGCTCACACAAAAATAATTGTCATGTATTGCTGACGCTGTGCTCCCGGGCATGCATCCGTGGTGGTCTGTCGCCTGATATCGGCTACGACCTGAATGATTATTATGCGCAAAAGATCGAGTACTGCAAATCCATGACCGATGCAAACCGCTTATGTGCACAGATGTTAGAGGATTATGTCAGCCGCGTGCAGGACGTTAAAAACAATCCTTCCGTATCCAATATCATGCGTAACGCCTGCGAATATATCAAGGCGCATTTGACAGAACCCATTTCCATTGAAGATCTGGCAAAGCGGACGGGATACACGGAATATTACTTTTCCCACCGGTTTAAAAAAGAGATCGGCTGTAGCGTGAATGATTATATCCTGAAAGAAAAGATCGAACACGCAAAGCTGCTGCTCTCCGGAACCACAAAGAGTATCCAGACCATCAGTGACGATTTGTGTTTCAGCAACAGGAGCTATTTTTTCACCTGTTTTCGCAAGCTCACAGGCATGTCACCTTCCGAATATAAAAATACCTTTAGAAAATAAGACTGATGTACCGCAATGATACACAGTCTTTTTTTATCATTTTGTGTTATAAATTTCATGTAAATGTTCTCATATTCGTTGTGGTAGATGTTTGTTGTAAAATATGAAACATCATCACGAATTTTCAAACTACTCTTCACACGAACATACGCTATAGTAACATCATAACATAAATCTACCAAAGCAGATGAAAGAACGAACGGAGGAAAAAGTTATGTCTAAAAGGACAAAAATGACACAAAGTGAAATTGACGGCGTCCAGTACCGCCGGGCAAAATTATGGCAGATCATTCTGTATGCCTGCAACGCCTTTATCGGCATGGGAATCTATTCCCTGATCGGTATGGCAAGCTACACGGCCAGTATCGGTTTTGGAATCTCAACAGCCGCAGTCGGAGCGATCCTGACAGGAACCCGTATCCTGGATGCAGTGACTGATCCGCTGCTGGCATTTATCTATGATAAGGTCAACACCCGGTTTGGAAAGATCCGTCTTCTTCTGATCACCGGATTTGTGATCGAAGCCCTTGCCCTGCTGGCAATGTATAGCTGGGCTACCGGAAAAGGCTTTGGTACAGTAGCATTTATCATCATTTATGTCATCTATATCATCGGCTATACATTAGCCAACATGACTGCACAGACGATCCCGCCCCTTCTCACGAACGATCCAAAGCAAAGGCCTACGGTCGGCGTGTGGTCAACCGCACTCAATTACCTCATTCCCATGGCACTCAGCATTGTCTTAAATGTGGTATTGCTTCCGAAATATGGCGGAACCTATAATTTAGAGTTTTTAAGTGCAGCCTGCAAGGTCTGCTTGTTCGTTGCTCTGATCGGTCTGATTCTTGTATGTATTTCCGTATCCGAATATGATAAGCCGGAAAATTTTGCAAACATAGAAACCCAAAGAGAGCCGTTGAAGCTGAAGGATATGGCCGAAGTCTTGAGAAATAACCACCCGCTTCAGTGCTATATTGTATCTGCCGCCTCTGACAAGATCGCTCAGCAGACCGCCAGTCAGGCAGTCATCACCACCATGCTCTATGGTATCCTCATCGGAGATATGGGACTTGCCACGATCCTGAGTGTGATCGGCATGCTGCCATCCATTATCTTTGCGGTCATCGGAGCAAGCTACGCCGGAAAACACGGAAGTCAGCGGACGATCATTACCTGGACCAGGATCAGTATCGGAGTTTCCGCCGTCATGTGGCTGTTTTTCATTGTGATCGATCCTGGCTCCATCGCCGGAATGGGAATTTTCACGGTCATCTATGTACTGCTGACCCTGTGCAAGAACGGAACGATGATGTGTGTCAGTACCGCCAACACCTCGTTCATGTCGGATATTATCGACTATGAGCTGGATCGCAGCGGACGCTATATTCCTGCGGTAGTTACCGGTACATACAGCTTTTTGGACAAGATCATCTCCTCTGTGAGCGCCTTGATCGCCACCGGCGCGGTAGCTCTGATCGGTTATACCACTACCATGCCTCAACCCGGTGAAACATGCACACCACAAATCTTCTGGCTGACAACGATCATCACCTTCGGTCTGCCGATCCTGGGCTGGATCTTTACCCTGATTGCCATGAAGTTCTGTCATTTAGATAAAGATGAAATGGTCGAAGTACAGAAGCGTATCGAAGGCAAAAAGCTGGCCGCAAATACACAATCGTAACCGTCACCCTCGAATAGGCATCTGATCTTACGACAAGTCAGGTGCCTGTCCTTCTCAATACACACTGGAAAGGAATGAAATAATTATGCGAAAAATAACACAGCTAAAAGATAACTGGAAATTTGTAAAATCAGCAGCAGATGCCTCTACCGCTGCCGCCTCCACCGGAGAACTTGTCTGCCTGCCCCACACCTGGAACGCCAAGGACGGCCAGGATGGTGGTAACGACTATTACCGAGGCATCTGTTGGTATGTAAAGGATCTGACAAGACCGGAGTATCCCACAGGCGATCAGGTCTATCTGGAATTTTTGGGCGCTGCCATGATCGCAGATGTCTATGTAAACGGAAAACAACTCGCACACCACGAAGGCGGCTACTCCACCTTCCGCGTAAACATTACGGATGAATTAGCAGAAACGAACACCATTGCAGTTGCAGTGAATAATGAGGACAATACCATCTGTTATCCACAGAAAGCAGACTTTACCTTCTATGGCGGCTTGTACCGCATGGTAAATCTGATCATTGTTCCTCGCGATCACTTCGAGCTGGACTACTGTGGCACACCGGGTATCAAAGTAACACCGATCGTGGATCTGGATGCCCAAAAAGCAACCGTAACCGTAGAGGCATGGGTATCAGGCTCCGCTTCTTCCGTAAGCTTTGAAGTAAACGGTGAGACCAAGTTTTCCCCTGTGGCAGACAATCATGCACAGGCTGAATTTGTCATTGAAAACGTTCATCTATGGGACGGTATCAATGATCCTTATCTCTACACTGCCAGAGCCTCTCTGACAAGCGGCGATACCGTAAGCACCCGTTTCGGATGCCGTGCATTCCATATGGATCCACAGGAAGGCTTTTTCCTGAACGGACGCCCGTATCTCCTTCGCGGTGTCTCCCGCCATCAGGATTTTAAAGATGTCGGAAATGCCCTCACCCCAGAGCATCACAAAAAGGATATGGAGATCATCAGAGAACTGGGCGCTACTACCCTTCGTCTGGCCCATTATCAGCACGCACAGGAATTCTATGATCTGTGCGACGAAAACGGTCTGATCGTATGGGCGGAGATTCCATACATTACCATGCACATGAAAGATGCCCGCGCAAACACCCTGTCACAAATGGAGGAATTGATCGTACAAAATTACAATCACCCTTCCATCATCACCTGGGGACTCTCCAACGAGATCACCGCTGCCAGCGCAGTGAATGAGGATCTGCTGGAAAACCACAGACTGTTAAACGATCTGTGCCACAAGCTGGATGCGACCCGCCCTACCACAATGGCAAACGTATTTATGCTGGAGACCGACTCTCCGATCCTGGAGATTCCTGATATTAACAGCTACAACCTGTACTTCGGCTGGTATTTAGGCGAGTTGGAACAAAACGATGAATTTTTTGATGAATACCATGCAAAATACCCGGACAGAGTCATCGGCTTTTCGGAATACGGCGCAGATGCAAACCCGCAATACCAGTCTACGACTCCTGAAAAAGGCGACTACACAGAAACCTATCAGACGGTATACCATGAACATATGCTGCAGATGATCGAGGCGCGTCCCTGGCTGTGGGCGACACATGTATGGAATCTTTTTGATTTTGCTGCCGATGGCAGGGATGAAGGCGGGAAGCATGGGGAGAACCAGAAAGGTCTCGTAACGATCGACCGAAAGACAAAGAAGGATGCTTTCTATCTGTACAAAGCAGCATGGAATAAGACCGAGAAGTTCGTACACTTATGCGGCCGCCGTTATGTGGATCGTACCGAGGAAGTCACAGAAATCAAGGTCTATTCCAACCAACCGGAAGTGACGCTGCTCGTAGATGGTAAAGAAATTGCGACACAGACCGGCAAAACAATTTTTGCATTCCGGGTTCCCATTACCGGAGCACATACGATTACCGCAAAAGCAGATTCCTGTGAGGACACGATCACGGTCAGAAAGGTGACCGAAGAAAATCCGTCCTATACCTTTATCAAGCGGACTCCTGTCACCAACTGGTTTGATGCGGACGAGCTGGATCCGGAATGCTTCTCCATCAACGACAAATTGGCAGATATCAAGGCCAATCCAAAGGCCGGCGCGATCATCGATGAGATGATGGCAAAGGGTGCCTCAGAGCGCGGCGATGTAGCCGATGCAGTAAAGGATAATCCCGGACTGCAGCGCATGATGGGACGGATGACCTTAGTCAGCCTGTTAAAGCAAGGCGGCGCTGATGATGAGAGCATCAAACAGATCAATCGTATTTTACAGGGTATCAAAAAGCAATAAAAAAACAGGCGCCGTCAGGCACCCCCTCCCTCATAAAGAAAACGCCATGGCTGAATATCCATGGCGCTTTCTTACTTTCTCAAGAACGCTTTTGGGGGTATTACAGAATTTCAAGATATATTCAGCCGAGTTTTTTCGCTCTTTTGCCCCGTTATCTAGGGTCATCCTTGCTTCATCTAGGGTTATTTTTAACCCATCTGGGGTCATTTTTAATGTCTTTACTCTAAAATCTCAGGATCCTTGCTACGATGATCTCCGCTGCGGTACTGCCATCAGCGGCATAGTGCATCTTGTTTTGTACCGTGACAAAGAAGTCTTTCGTAATTTGGAATCTGACCGTTAATTAACCTGTTTTTGTCCAGAACATATCCATGCTTGGAAAAGGTATCCAGCACCCTGGTCGCCCACTGCCGGAGTTGACATTACTTTGAACCACTCCTCAGATATTTATCCTCCATAGTATAAACAAAACAGGGAGATAAGATGCTTATCTCCCTGAAATTAACGATTCGCATTTTAAGCTGCGAAGCACTTAAATTAAAGGTTCACGTTCAAAGTAGTGAAGCACTTAAATTAAAGGTTTGCACTCAAAGTAGCAACGCACTTAAACCGAGCAAATTACTTTGCTCATTTATATTATATGCAGTTCTGTCATGAAAATCAATAAAAATTTTAAATATGCGTTACCACAATAATTTGATGGCTTTGTTTCTTTTCATTAATTCCTTTTGCAAGACTTTCGGTAATTCTTCTTTTTTATCCAAACTCTTCCCGAGGTTTTTATCAGCTATTCAAATATGATGATATTTCCTACATTATGGGCACATCTATTTCGCAATATATCGCTCTTTTCGCATCGCTTTCAAAGTTTTTAGTAGCAAATTAGTTGCAGTATCTACACCGATAATTTCCATCGGCTTGATATAATCTACTTTTTAATTACTACCCACAATAAATAAATTCCTGTAGCTGTCAAGTTATCTATTACACCTGCTGCCACAGCTAAAATGAAAGGAGTATTGCCATGAGCAATCAACATAAAAATCCGACCATCAGCTTCAGAATTACTGACGCTGAACGTAAACAAATCGAATCCCGTATTCTTGCCAGCGGAATGATGAAGAAAGATTACTTTGTCCGTTCCTGCATCTATAACCGCATCTGCGTTGTTGGCAAGAAGGAAACCATATATCCTTTAGTCCAGACCGTGAATGCACTGTATCTGCAATTACTTGAAATGCAGAAGGCATTTACCACAACCAACACTTCCCATACACTGCCTTCTTCGGAAGCCATTAAGGAATTACAGACCGAATACACCAATATGCTAACAGCTATTATTGACCTTCTGGATGGTGCAAAATATTTGTGGGAGTGATACTGTCATGAACAACAATCTTAATTTCAGGTTTGGTATGTATGAGCCTGCTACCGACTCCATCATTGTCAATACCGGCGAGAACGCAATTCTTGTTATCTGTTGCAAGGAATGTAATTCCTCTGTCATCTTTGATGATCCGACTGATATTGTATATCTTTACCGGTTGGCAGAGGAAGCTCCTCTGCTATATGCCAAACTGGCAATGAAAGAAAACGGATTACAGGGTTATGTGGATGCGATGAATGAATTTAATTACTAATCAAATCATAAAACAATAACTCTCACCCAACCATCAGAAACTTTCTCTGATGGTTGGATTACTTATAAATATCATCTCTTACTATTCAACCAAAAACAAATCATATTGAGGAACATTATTCATATCTATAATTCCCAACTGCGTTTTTAATGCAATTTCCATATCCTCGTATGTTTCAAATGGGAATTCACGATTCAACATTTTCTCGAAGTCTCCTCCCATACCGGATACGATGCGTTCATATTGATTTTTTGCTTTTTCGCTCCACGATTCCCATAATTTAGGACTTAATACAATATTTTCACTATAAGTTGGTAAAGTCCAATTTAGAAATCGCTTTAATTTATTTTCATCAAGTTCTTCTATATCATCGAAATATTTCTTTACTTTTGCATAATCCAATTTTAAACAACTCATAATTAGATACGAACAGTCATTAACAGGAATTACCGTTAAAAACACAGACGGCAACCTATCCTTTTCTTTAGAATATATATCAACTACTTCTTCTCCATCCAAAGTAGATGCCGGAACATACATTGTTGTAACTGCAAACCGGCATTGCTGTTCGAATTTATATACATAATTATATAGAATATCAAAATTTTGATTCATATATGATGTATTAAATATATCTAGTAATTCTCTGATATCTTTTCTTGCCAAATCCATCATTCGATAGTTTTCAACCATAATAGGACTAATTAATATTGACGGATTTTCTTTTACACAATTTTGTAGCGAAGAAATAACTCTTTCTTTTTTATGATACTCTTGTGCAAGCACCCTATATGCAAAAAGAAAGTTTTGTTTTATTTCATTCTTGTATTCTTTAAGTTCAATGTCTTTAAACAAATAGCTATCATGATATTCACAAAATCCATAAAATGTAGTAGCTTTATTTTTACTTATTTTTCTTGTAATATATCCTTCTCTCACCTTATTTAGCGGATCAGTAACCATAACATGTTCCAACTCAGATACAGCAGATAATACTCCATTATTTTGGAGTGTATGAGCATTTTTTATCGGAAGTTTACAACATGACTTATCCGGATAAACGCATATCTTAAAATCCGTTTTATCCATCATCTTTTGCAGTATGGCATTTACACGCTTCGGATTATTAAGTATATCTTCCGAATATTTTGTGGTAGATGTAAACATTTTTGATTTACAACAATCCTTAAATTTCTGTCCACTTCCGCAAAGGCACGGTTCTGAATTATTTATCTTAATATTCTTACCCATACTCATTTTCTCCTTCTGTGCTAAGCTATAATACTTTCTTACATCTAAAAATTGAGATTAAATTTCCACTGTTAGTTTAACTCAAATTTTTCATTATTGTATCCACTCTAAAGGAATAAGCTTTTCTCCATTTCTCCACACACAAACCTCATTTATGCCTTGCACATCACCGTATATTGACGAATCAGCATGTTCTAATACAAGAATCTGCATATTGTTGTTAACATTCGATATACATTTTGCCATAGTAGTGAATATACTTTTTACCGCCTCTCTATCCAAATCCCCCAGATCATATACTTCGCTATTATCTGTTGAGCCATGTGGAAAATACACCTGACTCGGCTGATCAAATACAACAAAATTCGGAACCGAAGACTGAAAAGTCGAGAAAAATTCTTGCAATCCCAATATAGTCGAAATATGGTAAGCTAACCAATTTGATCCACTACCAATTTCCCATAAATAATCTTTTCTGCCATCTTCCCCATCTACTTCTACGGTCAAATTCTTATAATCTAACCTAAACGGATCATCCGGACGTTCCGCATCCATTAACTTCAGTAATTCCATCTGCTTTACCGATATCTTTGTAATTGCATTCTCAATTTTCCTTTTAATTACAGATTCATCCGCAATCTTTTTCAATTTTGCAATTCTTTCCCGAAGCGTTGTTATCTCTGCTGACAACTCGCCATCAGACTCCAAAGATGCAATCGTTTCACTAGCATATTCAATTTTTCCTAGAAATCTTGAGATTCCATCCAATGTATATCTGCTAGGATTTGCTTCGTCATTCTCTCTTAGATGTTTCAGTTTATTCTCTTCGATTCTAATTCGTTTTTGAACTGCTACCAACTCATCTGTCAATCTCTGAATCTGACCTTTTACCATATCATATTCTCTTTCAAATGCTGCAGGAATTTCTTCCATCTGTTTCTTTTTCTTTCTGTTATCTTCTAATCTGCTTAGATATATATTTCTTTGACTATCATCAGAACATTTCTGTTGACACACAGGACATATGTGCTCTTTTCTTGCTTTTTCATCTAACCATTCGGCAATATTTAACCGCTCCACTTGTATTGAAAGTGCATCTCTATACTCAGAGACACTTTTCATCAATTGAGACATTTCGATATGGCGATTTTTGTATTTTGTAAGTTCCATAGCAAGTTCATTCTCTTTTTCTCTTAACATTACCATTTCTTCTGAACTCTTAATTATGCCATTACTTTTGATTACCTTTTCTTCTGTATTATTTTTTACAAGTTCTTGAAGCAATACCAACTGTGCTTCAAATTTCATATTTCTACTAGTTTCTTCTAATAAACCTAATTCAATTGCAACTGAAATCCATGCCTTAATTTCATTTTCCCATCGAATGGTCAATTCACATAATTTTTCATAATCGCTTTCTTTCTTCTTCAATTTTCTCTGTAAATCCATTAATTCCTGACGCGCTGACAGTACCTCTGGTGTGATAGCACCTAATACATATGGAAATATATTAATCAGCTTATTTCTATGCTCTGTCTTATCTGTTTTATAAAACAATATATTAGCATTTGCAACCACATTTTGAGGTTGAAAGCAGAATGACATCAGATCACGAAATGCAGGCCTACTCCCATAATAAGTATCTTCTGTTTCTAAAAAACTCAGCCTTGCATATTCATCTAAAAATCTCTTTACTGCCTGACACTTTGTATTTTTTTCTGGGATTTCAGGAATTTCGATTTCTTCACCTTGAATAAACAGCATATCACTTGTTGACTTTTGTGCACCTGGTTCCCTTCTCGCTAATAACACTTTATTTTTCTCAAGTTTTATGACCACACCAAACCAGCTACATGCATTCCTTATTGTCTGTGTTGGTATATAACACTCACCACTTGCCAAACAATAATCAATTATAGGTATAATAGCTGATTTTCCAGTCCTGGAGTCTCCGGTAATAACATTAACTGAATTTGTATTTAATTCAATATCCTTATAAGAGTACTTCTGATTTTTAGGCCACAATATAAGTTTTTCAATTTGAAATTGCATTCTAAAACCTCACTTTCAAAATTTCTTCAATCTGAATCAAATTCATTCCCGCACACCATTGCCCTAGTTTTTCAGCATTCTTCCCCATTTTTAAAACATTGTCGGATTCTTTATTTCGTTTCTTCAATTCCAATGGAAAAATCGTATTATATTCTACATCTATAGAAATCAATCCAGCCTTTATTGCTTCCGCCAATGATGTTGCTGTTATATCCTTCATCTTTTCTATATCATTATGAAGGTCACAAATCAAATCATTTTTCAAAACATCTGGTTTCATAAACTTGTCAGACATAGCTCGCATTCCAGATGCTTTATTTGTGGACTTAATTTGCTTTGCAACATCTTCTTTCATGATCATAGGTAACACAATAAATAATTCTTCAATTGGTGTCGCTTCATTCTTTTCCGAAAAATATCCCAGCACAAAATTCCATAAAAGATATGCACCCAACATAGGATTCCGCACATTATCGTATTCATTAAACATCTTTTTCATCTTCTTTCAGTTTTTCTTTATAATTTGGATGCCATCCTATTTGTTGCTGATCTGCTAATTCATGATAGCATCCATTCTTAAAGCTTCTAGGAGTCACTATTACCCCCATATTTACGTCTTCATCTTGACACTTGTAGTACAAATACCTACCTCTTTTAGCCTCTTCCCATTCATCCTTGTCCATTTCTATAATATTCTTTTTGGTTTTCCAACGCCCTTCTAAATCCTTGTAATAGTTTTGTAATATTTCTTCATTTATATCTCCCTTTACAGCCCACATAGTTCTGTTTGCAAAGGCTTTTAAGTAATCATTTATTGCCGTCAACTGGGCATCATAATCTAAATCAATTATCTGAAGTTGTCTAATATATGTCTTGTATTCATTTTGTTGCAATTCTATTTCTGCCTTTGTTGGACTTGGAGCCAATTCAACTAAAGATTTATTTTGATTAACCAATGTTTGTGTTAATATCAATTCATTATTAAAACTCTTTTTTGTGATTTGCATGACTTGTCCACTTTCCATCTGCAAAGCAGTAGTTTTATCAATCCATCCTAACATTTTATCAAAAACTAATAGTTGTATATCCGATGGCAGATAAGTCTTGGCTCTAAACTCATCATATAATTTATCTGTGTGCCCCTCACCTATTACAACTAATTTAAATTTCTCAATAATATACAATGCATACTTCTTATTTTCTTCGGCCAAGAACGATACTATGTAATGATTGATGGAATCACTTTGTTCAATATATTTTCCGTCTTCTCCTGTAAATACATCTCGTATTTTTTGATAAACCTCTTCCGATTCTTTTTCATCACACACTTGATTTAGCCATGTAACAATGTTTCCACTCTTATTTACATTAATAACCAATGTAAATATAGTTGAATCTAATGGCAATTCCCCTTCTTTAAGTGCAATGAGCCAATTATACAAGGTTTTCCAAAGATCTACAGCTCTGTCTGAAACAGGATTTCTATCTGATAACGCACTTTTTGTTTGTATTGCAATTTTCTCATTACCATTTTCAACACCTACATCATCAAATTTTTCCACACTCACCACACAGTCGATTCCACAATTCAATAATTCGTACAACATCTGACGAACCTGTAATCCATATCCATACAATTTATCAGGCACGTGCGTATTTGCTATAGTAACTGCCTTTTCATCATCCACGTTGATCACCTCTCTTATTTGTAGCATTTTTTCTAAATGTATTGTTTTACATTACATGTTCTCAACTTGGTCATTGTGACCAAGTTGATGAATATGTTTACGAATAATACTTTTGATTCTTACTTTTCGGCTTATCAGGCTCAGTTCTTTGTAACTCACCAGTTTTGAGCATCTTATTCAGATAATGCCTTCGAAAATATGAACGCTCCAAATTGAATTTTTGCATTATTTCGCTTGCAGTTTTAGGTTCACTACAAAATGCGATTATCCGCCTCATTATATCTTGTTCTTCATCATGGTCACCTTCTTGGTCGCATTGACCATGATGATGACCATCATCTCTCAACAACCCTAAATACTTATCACAAGCCTTGCAAAGAACCATAATTCCAGCCTCATTAATCTCATATTCCGGCAATGGTCCATCATACAACGCACAAGCTTCCTTAATCTTCTCAAATCCTCTTCCCCAAGCTTCAATCATACCGCTTTTGAAAAAGACATTTGCCAATTTCGGATTAAAAGGCTTTGATGAATGTTTCATAAACAATTTGTCAGTAGAATCCAGATTTGGAGGCATCTCACCATCGTTCCAAATATAAATCTTATCCTCATAAACACTAATCTGAATTGGATTATAGCTACTGTAATCCTTATGAACAATGGCATTCAACAAAATCTCACGGAATGCGTCCTTGTGGAACATAAATTGCTCAATTCTCTGGACTCCCTCATAATCAATCAAGGCCTTCATATATTTTGTATAAACTAAATCAACGGTCTTATCTACCTGCTCTATCAAAGGCCCGTGCACCTCATCCTGGTACACCAAATCCGAATCCGATTTTCCAAAATAGCCGATTTTAATATAAGAACCTGTTACCCACTTCTCTGGATCTTTATAAAATGCAAGCATTGCTGCTCTTATCAAATATCCATCTTCATCTATTAGGTGCAGGTTATCCATCAAGATAGTATCTTCCACACTGACTTCTTCCTTAGTAAGCCTTCCTCTTTTCACTGCCTTATCTTTGAATAACTGCATTGCATCCTGCTTTAAATCAGCTACTGTCAGTTTTGGTAGAGGCACACCATCCCATGTTCTTCCCTGCGTTTTTAACAAAGCTCTTTCCAATTCCTTCCCGGTAATCTCACGCATGGTACTTCCGGAACGATA
>JAQYOU010000122.1 GCA_028727105.1 bacterium | reverse complement strand
CCCATCTGGATCCATCTGGTATACAGCTCACAATACCCCTTGTCATTTACGCCCTCATCATATCTGCCCTTCCAGAACCATCTTCCGGTCGGGTCTGTGTTACAGGAGCAGCCTCTGTTCTGCCATTTCTTTCCCACGGTAAAAAATCCGCCAATGTCGAGTGTCCAGTACGGATAGCCTGACATTGCCATATTCAGTCCCTCTGCGATCTGCTGCTTCATCACATCCCATGACGCAGTGATATCACCGGACCACAGCACAGCCGCATATTTCTGCCCTGACGCATAGCCGGATCTGGTCAGATTGAGCACACGCATGTCTTCTCTTTCCTTGCGTTGATTCTCATAAATGCCTTTTGCATGAACCAGTGCATAGGCATTTGCCCGCTCCGCATCCAGATACTTTTTGTGCTCGGTGCCAACCAGGTGATAACGCGCCCACGGCTCACGTTTCATCTCACCGCTCCAATCCGGTCCGGAAAACGGTTCTGTCGAATCACACCACCAGGAATCAAACCCCTGATCAAACAAGCCTTTCTTTGCCTGCTTCCAATACATTTCACGTGCTTGTTCATCAAAAGCATTGTATGTAGAATAGTCATTCAGCATATATCCTGCCTGAAACAGTTCCGTGTGATCTGCTGTTCCCGTGTTCATATTCGGCCATACGGACACCATCGTATGGGCACCCATCGCATGGATCTCATCTGCTCTCTGTTTCATATCAGCGTATCGTTCCGGATCAAGGATCTTTTCTCCCCAGTGATCCTGCACCCAGCTGTTCCAGTCCTGCACAACGCAATCCAACGGCACCTGAAGCTCACGATATCTTCTGACCACATCTGCCAGCTCTGCTGCCGTGTAATACTGTTCCTTAGACTGAATGTATCCATAGGCCCACTTGGGAAGCATGGAAGCCTTACCTGTCAGCTGCCGGAAGCCGTCTACGATCTCATCCATACAGTCACCCGCTATCACATAATAGCTGAGCTGACTGATCGCATCAAAGTACATATAGGAACCGGCTTCTGTATCATTGAAAGTCATCAGGCATGTTGCATCAAACAAAACACCATAGCCCTGATCCGAAACAAACATCGGCATGGGAATTCTCATATTGTGCTGATACATGTAATGGGTATGATAGCGGTAATTGTAAACACCTTCTTCTGCCTGTCCCAGACCATACACGCCCTCATCCTCGGCGAAGTCAAAAAAAAGGCGCCCCTGATATGCGTCATGGTCGGATTCTTCTCTCAGATTCTGGATAAAGTTACGCTCACCATCTACTGTTTTGACTCTTTTTATGATCGGCTCCTCGTTCCCGGTCGTATATTTGATCACCGGTACCTTGATAAATTCTTTTTTGATCTCCTTCAGCAGCGGCTTTTTCGCCCGGTCGTTCATCCATGTGATCCGACCGTCCCTGCGATCGATATCCAAACCCAGCCTTCCGGCAGAAATGTGCAGCTTCTCACCATGTTTCTCCACAGAAATCGCCGCCCCATCCCCGGCTTCTACAAGCAGGGACTGCTCGTCCCTGATCTGTTCCGGACTGTAAACGCAATGGATCACGTTATCTCTGACTGCCCGAATACTCATGTATTCATTTTCTGATAATACTTCTATCTCGAAATTTTTTCCTATTTTCACTTGCATACTCTTCTTCTCCCATTCCTGTCAGGAAGCTCCCCCATATATTTTTTGTACATTCTGTAAAAATTAGATATGTTCTGAAATCCGCATTCCATCGCAAGCTCTGCCATACTGCAATCCGTCATCAGATACATCTCCGTCACTTTCTTCAGACGCAGCAGGGTCACATATTCCGAAAACGTCCTGCCGATGGCATTTTTGAAATATGCACTGAAATAATTCGGGCTCATAAATGCGTAGGATGCCACCTCTTCCAGCTTTATAACCTCTGTGTAATGTTCATTGATGTATAATAATGCAGGCTCCAGACGTTTCAAATGCCTCTTCTGTTCGATCAGTGAATCATCCTCCAGCTGATAGTGGCGGGCAAGATAAGTCAGAATCCTTAAGATATCCGCCTTGATCATATTTTTATAACCTTTATCGGCATCCGTCACTTCCTTCTGGATCTCTACCATGATCTCATAGATCATGTTTGCGAACCTGTCAGATGCCTTGATCTGGTTCTGAAAATTACTCCCCCGCTCAATAAACGGCTTCAAGTATTCACCCGAGAACACATTTCCCGGATCAGACACCAGCTCCGGCGCGAACATGATGACCATCACATCCATCTCCCGATCCAAAACCTGCCAGCCATGCGGTTCGACATTATTAAAGATGATCAGATCACCTGACGAAACAGCATAGCACCGCCCGTTCACCAGATATCTGCCATTGCCACGCTTGACATAAGTGATCTCGCAGAAATCGTGATAATGATAGCTGTCATCGGTGTTGTTCTCTTTTTTCAGTGTATACTCTGCCAGCCGGAACGGAAATTCCCGACTCAGCTTTGTCTCATCTTTAAATATAAACATGCATGCCCTCCATCTGCCTCAGCTTCAGTTACCGGTTGATCAGATCAACGATCCGATCGATCTCCGACAGATAGTCCTTATGCACGGCTACGCGAAAATGTTCATCGCCCTTTAGTCCCTTTACAACATAATAGTGGGATTCCACCTTAAAGAACGGTTTTTTGAGCATGCTCATATAGATGAATGATCCTCCAATTGCCGAAAGCCTTCGGATCATATCATCTGTCAGCGGCTCATCAACCAACAGATCAAAAGCATCCCAACCAGATTCTGTACATGTTTCCAATGATTTTCTTCTATCAATGATCTTCATACACGTGTCCTATCCATTTGCTGCACAAGCGATTTCCTTTACTGCTTCGATCACACACTGCAATTCCTCGATCGTCGTTTCATTTGAAAAACTGATCCGCAGTGTCCCATTTTTCCCGGATCCGATACAGGCATGGATGAGCGGTGCACATTGCATGCCTGCACGTGTAATCATATTATAGTTGCTCTGCAGTATATATGCAACATCCGAAGGCAAAAGCTGATCAATACTGATACTCACCACAGGCCCCCTGTCAGACAGATCCTTTCCGTACACTTTCACATGCGAAAGTTTCGACAAACCGCTGATCAAATACTTCGCCAGTTTTTGTTCCTGCTCGTGGATGCGATTCACGCCCTGTTCCAAAATATATGCTGCTGCCTGATTGAGCGCTGCGATCCCATTGCTGTTTTGGGTACCAACCTCGTATTCATAATTGTCCGAATCATACCGGATCCTTGTACTGTCCTTTCCACTGCCTCCGTATAAGAGCGGCTTAAGCACGATCCCGTCCCGAATATAATACCCTCCTGTACCCTGGACGCCAAGAAGGGATTTGTGTCCGGTAAATGCCAATGCATCAATTCCCCATTCATCCGCCAGGATTTCTATACATCCTGCACTTTGTGAACAATCTACAATAAAAAGCAGCCCATGTGCTCTGGCAAAGCTGCCCATTGCCCTAAGATCCTGGATCGCACCGGTCACATTCGAACAATGATTCACGATCAATACTTTTGTCCGATCTGTCAGGTGTTTTTCCATTTGTCCGACAAAAACCTGACCATTTTCATCACAAGGCACTACCACAGGCTCTATTCCTTCTGTCAGATTAAATAAAGGGCGGAGCACACTGTTGTGCTCGGTTGCTGTCGTCATATATTCATCTGCCTGATAAGGCAATCCGAACACGATCCGATTCAGGGCTTCTGTCGAGCCCGATGTAAAATAGATGTTTTCTGTTTGTCTGATCCCAAATATCTTCCCAAGTCGCTCTCTGGTCTGCATGAACAGATCACTATTATCAAAAATGCCCGCACTTCTGAACTGTGCAGAAGGCAGGGCATTGATTGACTTTGTATATGCTTCGACCACGCAAGCGGGCTTGGGATAAGAAGTTGCTGCGCTGTTTAAATAAATCACGATCCTACCCCATCCCTCAATGATACAGCTTATCCTTCAAGCACACGGAATCCCATATATCTTGATAATTCCTTCAACTGCTCTTTATAAGCACCGAATACCAGCACCTGATGGTGTCCAAATCCTGCAAGGTTATGCATATATGTTCTCGCATCATCCATCTGGATATAGTAATAAGGACTGCAGTAAACATCATCATACTCTGACTTGATCACCTTGCCTTCCTTTACACAGATGGTATCACCCGCCGGATTAAAACGGCCAAGTGTTACATACTCGGATTCATTCTGTGCAAAATCCACCTGAAGCTTTCCGCCGAAGCCCTGTCCGGTAAACGCCCAGAGCTTATACTCCAGATCCTTTGTGCCATATCCGTTCATCTGAAGAGCAGGAACTGCATGATGGATGCGCAAAAGTTCATCTGTCTCATGATTCGGATTACCCATAAATGCCGGGCGATGTCCAAGATACTGCATGATGCACATTGCCATCAGCGCATTCAGATCCTCCTCGCAGCCGCTGGGTACACCCTCATCTTTTAAGATCGAATGACACATGCAAGGTGTGAACTTTCTCTCCTGCGGGATCTCTGACGTACACAGCTCATGGCAGGCTGTTGTAAAGGCATTGCACTGGTAGACATCCATCATTTTCTTTGCTGCGAGATAGTATTTGATATCATTTAAGAACCACTCGGTATTTACCTTGGTGTCTGAGGAGTTCTTCAGATACTTTTCTGCGATCGGTCTTGCTTCTTCATCCGTGATCTCGTCCATATATTTCACGATCGAATAGAAAGGAAGCTTCACTACCTCAAATCCGTACTTCTGGCGAAGGATCTCGGGATCACGGATCAGAGACTGAATACCAAATGTCGGCTGTGCCGCTGCTGATAAGCAAAGTACTCTCGTACAGGAAATTGCCTTTCTTACCCAAAGATAATGAAGGATCTCATTCAGATCTTTCATATCCATTGCTACGTAGGCTTCTACGCCAATACTGTTGCAATATGCGGCAAAATCGATTCCTTCGTTTCCGTTCTGCATGATAACGACCGGCTTTTTATATCTTTCCAGCTTCGGAATTCTCCATCCCATACATAAAAAGATATCTGCCTTCTCCATATCCTCTTCGATCTGCGCGTACACTTCTTCAGATACAACAAATGTCTCCTCGTATCTTGCATCGATCATCGGCATGAGTTCTACTTCATCGATCACACCCTCAAGTTCCTTCTTTCTTGCTGCAAAATACTCATCTGCTGCTTTGGCCTCTGCTTCTTTTGTCATATCCTCCGCATGACCTGCACGACAAGGGCCCTCCCAAAAATGTGAGTGCACCAGACATCCCACGATCGGGCGGACTACAAGTTTTTCTTCCATCGCAAGTTTCTTCATGTTCTTTTTCCTCCAACCATTTCTATTATTCATTCGAAACACCCAAAAAAACTACTTATAATCCCAGTATACGTTGATGATCAAAAGAATTCGTCTACTATTTTGATATAATTTTATACTATTTTACGATTCTTCTTCTCTTGTGATCCAATCCATTACTTTGGGGATAGTAATCTAACATTGAAAACCACCCTTACATCCAATGTATCATCATCAGTGGTTACAATGATTTTGATTACGCAAGAAGTGCCATCTCCTATCAGGTAAAAAACTATCTGTTAAAGCCTATCAACAAGGATGAGCTCCGTAAATGTCTGTCAGATATAGAAACACACCTATACACAGCATTTGCCGATCTGGAGACAGTCTCTTCACAGGAACGATCAACGGACGAATTAGTCTCTCTAGTGAAAGAATACATCCAGAAAAACTATCAGAAGACGCTGGACCTCTCAGCCATGGCAGATACGCTCGGCTTTTCTTCTGCCTATCTGACGAAGATCTTTACAAAGCACGAGGGAATGCCTCCGGTCTGAGTCCCTCTGAATATCGCACAAAAAGGCCTCTCCCATGAGAGGCCTTTTCTGATTTCGGATCATATTTTATTGAACTTATCTTCCGGCTCCGTTTGTGGTTCCGTTTGCACCATTTGCGTTGGCGCCGGTTCCGTTTGTGCCTGTGCCGTTTGCACCATCTGTCACATCGTCTCCAATGTCCTCTACGGTGTCAACCACATCATTTCCGACATTCTCCACACCGTCAACCACATCGTCCACCACGCCGTCACCATTGGCATCATTGTTGACGGTACCGTTGTTGTCGGTGGCATTGTTCACATTGTCTGTGCCGTTCATGTCGTTTGTTCCATTTGTGTTGTTATCAACGTTCGTATTGTCCTGCGGAACGGTTGCATTGTTGTCTGTTGCGTTATTATTTGTTCCGTTGTTATTTGTTCCGTTACCGCATGCAGTTGTCAGACAAAAAGTCATTGTAAGCAATGCACACACCAGTACTTTTTTGAATGATAAAGTTTTTGATCTCATAAGATTCTCCTTTTTATGCTTGTTTTTTATTACTGTTTCCGATTGTGGCAAAATTATACCTGTTAATTTTCCTTTCTTCTGTTCCGCCCTTCATGCCTGCCCTATTTTCGCATCTTCGGTTTAAAAATCCACGCTGCGATATAAGCAAAGATGAGAGCCGCGCTCACG
>JAQYOU010000121.1 GCA_028727105.1 bacterium | reverse complement strand
CCGGACACCGCAGATGAAAGCGCAGATCTTGTCCGAGCTTGTGAAAAACGTATTTCCAAAGATTGAAAGCGGCGAGATCAAGCCGACGATCTGCAAAATTCTGCCGATTACAGAAGCTGAGGCAGCACAAGAGCTTCTTTATCGGGGACAGAGCGTAGGAAAAGTCGTTATGACCGTGAAGGGAGCGTAAAAGGAATGGAAATGCAGTGCAAGATCACGCCGGTGCTGTACGCAGAGTCGGTTCTTCCGGAGAGTATGATCTTTCAGAACGGTGCAGCGAATCAGGTGCGTCCGATCGTTTTTTATGTCTATCTGATTCAGACCGAAGGAAGAGCTATTCTGGTCGATGCAGGCTGCGAGACGATGCCGGATTTTGATATGAAAAACTTTATCGGTCCGGTAAAGGCATTGTCGAATATGGGAATCCGGCCGGAGGAGATAACCGATCTGATACTGACTCATGCGCATCATGACCATATCGAATGTACAAAATACTTCACAAAAGCCGCTGTATATATCCAGAAGGATGAATATGAAGAGGGAAAGTCATACATACAGGAAAGCGCTTTTGTGCATACCTTTGATGAGTCGTATACGGTATGGGAAAACGGCGAAGCTTTTGTAAGAATTCAAAAGATCGGCGGGCATACAAAAGGCTCCTGCATCGTAGAGATTCGTGATGCAGGAAAGACTTTTGTGATTGCAGGAGATGAGTGCTACGCACGGGAGTGCCTGGAAAAACAGATTCCGACGGGCTGCTCCTATTGTCTTGAAAAGAGCAGATGGTTTGTAGAAGAATACAGCAAGCCGGACTATACTGTTTTGCTCTGCCATGACCGATGAGCTTTTACCGGACAGTTTTTCATGATAAAGCATAACCGATTAATTATTTCTCTTGTTATAAATCCGCAGGTATCCACAGTTGTGTGAATGCCTGCGGATTTTAGCCGTGAATTAAAAAAAAGACCGAGAAGTTGTCGAGAAATTTTCAGAAAACTATTACAGAATAACAGCAACACTTGTTTGTCATAAATATAAGGTTTCTGTTGAAAAACGATCCTATTTCCTGTAAAATGGCAGTAATTGTTAGAGTGCTTCCCCGTGTTGCCAATGGCAAGGGCGGGAACATTTTCGTGCAAAAAAAAATAAGAAAACAGTGAGGGATTAATATGGATTTTGTTTTGGATGTAAAAGACATCATGATCAGTGATCCTTATATTCTGGCGGTTCCCGAAGAGGGTCTGTACTATATGTATTCCCAGTTTGTACCCGGCTATTATGCGGATACGAACCGTCCGAACGGCATTTTTGCCTATGCCAGTCAGGATCTGATCCACTGGACCATGCCATATCGCGTATTTGACGGAAACGATATTGATTTTTGGGGCAAATACGATTTCTGGGCACCGGAGTGCCATTACTGGAGAGGCCGGTATTATCTGATCTCTTCTTTCCGCGGAGAGGGTACGCTGCGCCGCTGTCAGTGCCTTGTCAGCGACAAACCAACCGGACCGTTTCGTCCTGTTGAGGAAGAACCGGTTACGCCAAAGGGCTGGCACTGCCTGGACGGAACGCTTTATGAGGATCGCGCCGGTAAGCCTTGGATGGTTTTCTGCCACGAGTGGCTGCAGGTCGGAGACGGACAGATTGCGGCGATCCCGCTTTCAGATGATCTTGGTCATGCAGTGGGCGAACCGGTCATTCTGTTTCGCGCTTCCGATGCGCCCTGGGCGGCTCCTTTTTATTCAAAGGACAAAAAAGGCGGCGGCTGGGTGACGGACGGACCGTTTTTATACCGTATGACGGATGGTTCCTTAGCTATGCTGTGGTCAAATTTTACGCTGAATGGCTACGCGGTCGGCTATGCAAAAAGTGCTTTTGGAGACATCCGCGGTCCCTGGATCCAGCAGCCCGATCCGCTGTTTTTCCATGACGGCGGTCATGCCATGCTGTTTCACAGTTTTGACGGCAGGCTGATGATGGCACTTCATTGTCCGAATACACCGCATACAGACAAGCGCCTTCTTGTTTTTGAGATGGAAGATAAGGGCGGAAAGCTTTCCGTCATAAATGAAATAACCGGAAATTGGTACAACGGCGCAAAAGGCCCGGCTGACCACTGGGTATATAAACAGCCTTACGTTGATAAGCGCGGGCTGTAGGTATGGAGAAAAAATGTTTGCAAAAATCAATTTTCGTGATGAGTTTTATCGGAAATTAAAAATACTGGTTCTTCCGATAACGATCCAGCAGTTTATGCTGGCGTTTGTGAGTGCGACGGATGCAATCATGCTGGGAGCCGTCAGCCAGACGGCGCTGTCGGCAGTATCGCTGGCAGGGCAGATTCAGTTTGTGCTGAATCTGTTTATCAGTGGGATATCGGCAGGCACGGGCATTATGGCGGCGCAGTATTGGGGAAAGAAGGATGCCGCCTCAATTGAGGAGGTAATCCCGATCGCACTTCGGGCGAATCTGATCTTTTCCGGAATGTTTACGGTGCTCGCAGCAGTCGCGCCGCAGCTCCTGATGAAGATCTTTACAAGTGATGCGGCGCTGATCGAGTGCGGATCAGATTATCTGAGGGCTGTCTCTCTTTCGTATTTGCTGTGCGGTATTTCGCAGATCTATCTGATACTGCTGAAAAATACAGGCTATGCGGATTTATCATGGGCCATCTCGGAAGTGATGTGGTGGCAGCCAATTCCATCACAAGCATTGCAAAAAGTATGGTTTCCTGTCTGATCCGCGGCGTCAGTGCCGGTGCGGGTGTGTTGATTGGAAATCTTCTCGGCGCCAATGAACTGGAAAAGGCCAGAGCGTATGGCGGCCGTCTTACTCGTATGTCGATCGTTCTTGGAATTGTGACCGGCGGATTTCTGATGCTGATCTCTCCCCTTATTGTGCGTTTCGCACCGTTAAGCGAAGCTGCCTGCGAGTATCTTCAGTTTATGCTGATCATATGCGGCTGCAATATTATGGCACAGTCTGTCAATACAACTGTTCTGGACGGTATTTTCTGTGCGGGAGGCGATTCTAAGTTCGATATGAAAGAAAATCTCGGAGCCATGTGGTGCTTCGGTGTGCCGCTTGGATTTCTGGCGGCATTTGTATTGAAACTTCCGGTAATGGCGGTATATATCATCGTCAATCTTGATGAGATCGTCAAGCTTCCGGCAGTGTACATACATTATAAAAAATATATATGGGTAAGAAATATTACAAGACAGGAAGAACGGAAGCAGGAGGGGTGAGCTACTATGGATTTTTCGAAAGTACAGAACTTGATGGACGAAGCGGTAAGAGAGCATGACGTTGTGGGGTCCGATATTGCAGTAACCTATAAAGGCGAGCCGGTATACCGCTATCACAATGGAACAAGAGATGATGAAAGAAGCATACCGGTGCAGGGCGATGAATTGTATTTTCTGTATTCTGCAACAAAGGTCATTACCTGTACGGCTGCGCTGCAGCTTCTCGAACAGGGGAAGCTGCGTCTGGATGATCCGGTTTCAAAATATATCCCGGAGTATGGAACTTTACGCCACGCATGTATGTAATCATGGAACCTATTTGTATGAGACGCTGCATCCTGCGATCCGCGATGCGGTATATGAGATATTAAGCATACGTTAACAGACAGAAGCTTTGGGATCAGCTGATCTCAAAGCTTCTGTTTGTCCGGTATTCGCTTGGTGTGATGCCTGTGAATTTCTTAAAGGTTTTATTGAAATTTGTGCTGTTCTGGAAGCCGCATTCCGATGCGATTTGAAGAATGTTTAACTGGCACTCTGATGAGCAGATCAGGCGGATCGCTTTGTCGATCCGTTTTGAACTGATATAGTTCCACGGAGAGATCCCTACGATCTGTTTAAAGAGTGTTGAAAAATAAGTTGGCGTAAGCCCTGTAAGAGCCGAAAGCTCCTGCAGGGTTATTTTTTCGCAGAAATGCTCCTCGATATAGGCAATAACAGGCTGGATGTCATAGCGCTGAAGCTGTGCAGATGACGTTTTGGGCGGAAGGTAGCTGTGATGACGAACCAGCGACACAAGGAAAAGCAGAAGCTGCGCCTGCACGGAAAGGGGAGTTTGCGCGTCATTGCAAAGAAACTCCCGGCGGATCTGCAAAAATATCTCTGCCAGTTTCTGCGCAGCTGCTGACGGTATGCGGTTTGCGAAATCCGGATGGTGCTTGAAACAGAAGACCGCATCGATCGCAGAGTGACTTTCGGCCGTACACATCTGAAGAAAGCGGGGAGAAAACTGCAGGTTTGTGATCTGAAGACCCTGGGAATGCACATCCGTGATGCAGTGCATTTCATTGCTGGAAAAAATGAAGATATCTCCCGGGAGGATGGCAAAGGTCTGGTGTTCGGTGGTGTAGGAGCCGCTTCCTGCGCGCACATACATGATCTCAAAGTTAAAGTGACGGTGATGCTGGAATGGGCGGTTTCCTGCCGGGACATCCACGTCCCACATCCGAAGGAGCAAAGCTTTGTCCGGTTCGGTAATCGTTCCGATTTCTGTTATGACGGTATGCTGCATAGAATTCTCCCCAATCGTAATATAGTTTGCAAACTTCATAAGAAAGTTGATGAAAAAACAAAGAAAACAAGCTACGATATAGACGAATGATAACAGAGAAAAACAGATAAGTCAATTACGAATGGAGGAGAAAAAATGAGTTTTCATACAAGTTCTGCACCGTCGGATCTGAAGATTACCGACATGCGATTTGTAGACATCGACGGAGCGCCAAAGCGCTGTACCCTGCTGAAAATTATGACCAATCAGGGCATCTGCGGATACGGAGAGGTGCGGGATGCATCCAGCAAAACGTATGCGCTGATGCTAAAGAGCAGGATTCTTGGAGAAAATCCCTGCAATGTTGATAAGATTTTCCGAAAGATCAAGCAGTTTGGCGGCCATTCCCGTCAGGGCGGCGGCGTGTCCGGTATCGAGATCGCGCTGTGGGATCTGGCCGGAAAGGCATATGGGGTACCGCTCTATCAGCTTCTGGGCGGAAAGTTTCGGGATGAGGTCCGTGTTTACTGTGATACCGATGTAGACGGGAAGCATACCGGTCATGAGATGGGTCTGGCACTGAAAAAAAGAATGGATATGGGCTTTACATTCCTGAAGATGGATCTGGGAATCGGTCTTCTTCTTGACGAGCCGGGAACGATCAATGCGCCGCTTGGCTATATTGACGAGATGAAAGAGTATGCATCTCATATTTTAAATGTACAGGGCGGCAGCGTGACAGCGGATATGGTAAAGCATCAGAAGAGCTATTCGATTGTAACGACGGCGCATCCCTTTACCGGTATTCATCTGACGCAGAAAGGACTTGATTTTCTGGAAAATTATGTGAAGGAAGTGCGGGATGTCATCGGTTACGAGGTTCCGCTTGCCATCGATCATTTTGGTCATGTATGCGTAGAGGACTGCATCCGCTTTGCAAGAAGAATGGAACCCTACAACCTTGCATGGATCGAGGATATGATTCCGTGGATGTATACCGATCAGTATGTCCGCCTGAAAAACAGTACAACCATTCCGGTCTGTACAGGCGAGGATATGTACTTAAAGGAGCCTTTTGAACAGCTGATCAAGGCGGGCGGCGTATCGGTGATCCATCCCGATATCCTCACCTGCGGCGGCGCTCTGGAGCTGAAAAAGATTGCGGATATCGCAGATGAAAACGGAGTAGCGGTAGCGATTCACATGGCAGAGAGTCCGGTTGCCTGCATGGCGGCAATTCAGACGGCCGCAGCAATGCACAATGTGCTGGCAGTGGAATTCCACTCCGTTGATGTGCCATGGTGGGCGGATATGGTGACAGGCATTCCGAATCCTGTTTTTGAAAACGGATTTATCCGTGTGCCGGATAAGCCGGGCCTTGGTTTTGACGATCTGAACGAAGAGGTACTTAAGCAACACATTAACCCGTCGATTCCCGGTATGTGGGAGCCGACAGATGAATGGAATAAAGAATTTTCGAATGACAGAATCTGGTCATGAGAAGGAGGAACATATGCATTTTAATGACAGGGAAGAGATTATTGCGTTGACGCCTCTCTGGAAAGGAGAGCGTTTTGCGGACGGACGTCCGAAGGTAGAGGACCGGTATCTGGACGCATTACAGAAGATGACATTAGAGGAGGTCTGGAAGCCGATCTTTGTGCAGGGGTATGAAAACCA
>JAQYOU010000120.1 GCA_028727105.1 bacterium | reverse complement strand
CCTGGCTTTTTAACATCGGAAGTAATGACCGGTTATAGGTAGAATACTGCAGCTCCACCAGCTCTCTGGTCGCCCGGTTGATCTTCTCCAGCTGCTCCGTTGCCGTCATACCGGCAATATCCGGCTTCTTGTATTTTGCATGCACCATATCCTTTAAGGATGCCACACGAACCATGAAAAACTCATCCAGGTTTGATGAGGTGATGCTGACAAACTTTGTTCGTTCCAAAAGCGGAATAGATTTGTCCCTGGCCTCGCTCAGTACGCGGTGATCAAATTTCAGCCAGCTCAGTTCCCGGTTTTCATAATATTTTGCATTTGCATAATCAATTGTTTTTTCTTTATTATCCTTTTCCATGTACAACCCACCTTTATAGAATCTTCCTGTCCACGATACTACTGATAGACCTTCTTTTCTTTGATCACAGGCTTGATACTGAATACATCCTCAAACATACCGGCCTTTGCGCCAAACATCCGCTTTTCAAGCAGCATACCATCTTCCGTTTCGATAGAAATGATCAGCTGCTTTTCCTTCACAACTGCACGCACATTTTTATATTTCTGCTTATGGCTGCGATCCATTGCATTTGCCACGCGAAGAATCGCTGCGCACTTTGCCACGATCAGATAGCCTTCCCGGTCAAGCACATCACTGACCTGTTCATAGGCATCCAGCGGATAGGTATTGTATTTGACTATGCTTGCAACAATGACCCGGTCACGATGGGACAGACCCATGATCTCTGAAGAAAGTATGATGTCGTATGCACACTGGGGTGCATTTGCGAAGCTCACATATTTTCCGCAATCGTGCAGGATCGCAGCGGTCTGAAGCAGCAGACGCTCCCGTTTTCCCATTCCGTGCACCTTTTTCATGGCATCATAGATCAGCGTACTCATCTCAACCAGTGCATCGATGTGGGGAGAATAGCTCATATAACGCTGCGACAGGGAATGTGCGGCAGACAGGACATCCTTGTCAAAATCATGGGCCGGTTTTACGTAACGGTGGCGCAATGCATAATCATAAACGATTCCGTCACTGATATCAATACCCGGAACCCAGATCGCATCCGCTGCCAGCGTTTCCACGATCCGGCGGTAAAGGATCAGCGAAGGCGAAAGCAGCATATCCGAATCGTTGGAAAGATTTAACGCCTCAGCGATCTGTGCACTCTCCTTCTTTTCCAGCTTCTTCAGATAGCTGGAAAATTTTCCGGCATCTACGGTTGTATTGTCCAGGTTTTTATCCATGCGCCGCATCACTTCCACGCTGTAATCACCGGTGAGGATCAGATATTTGATCGTCCGGTTCTGATAATACTGCGCCTTGAAAACCTCCATCTCCTTGTCAATAAGCTCCTTCATCTGCTGTTTGATCAGCTCCGGCCGGAGATTCCCATCTGCAAACAGCTGTGCAAGCCGCATCGTTCCAAGTACCAGATGCTGCGTGGTGAGTACTTCTCCGTGAACAAATAAGGTGATCTGTAATTCTCCTCCACCAACGTTGACAACCGCAGCGCTTTCCCGGATCATCCGGTCAAATTCCGGCTTGGAAGCCACGCATTTATATGATAAAAACCGGTGTTCGGAATTGCCGACGATCTTCAGCGTAATACCTGTACGTCGCTCGATCTGGTCTAAGATGAACAGACAGTTTGATGTATTTCTGAGTACCGGTCCCGCATAGGCCTCATAGTCATCTACACGGTAGCCCTCCATGATATGCCGGAATTCCAGCAGCACATCGCAGAGCTCATCCACCAGCTCATAACCGATGGGCTGACCGTGGAACGCATCCTTGCCCAGCTCTACGCGGCTGCGGATGTAATCCACCGTACGGATATTCTTCTTTCCTGATATTTCAAACACCTTCAGGCTCACCTCATAGGAGCCGACATAAATTGCTGCAAACGTCGTTACGCTCATATGTGTAATTCTCCTTTCCTACCGCTGCAGATTCATCTCACAGCTTCCATGTAATCAATCACTCTAGTAGTTTCCAAAGATCTTTAAATCCCTTGTTTCTTCCTTTAACCCACGCAGTGCATTCTGCACGGCTGCGTCCTTTAAGTTTCCATCGAAATCAATAAAGAACTGATATTCCCAGTTCCTTCCCTGGATCGGTCTGGATTCAATGCTTGTCATGTTCAGTCCGTTGTAAATGAAATGGCTGAGTGCATGATAAAGAGCTCCGGACTCATGCTTCAACTGCACACAAATACTGATCTTTCCCGCTCCTGAAACATACTCGTTTTTCCGTGAGACAATGATAAACCGTGTCTCGTTCATACTGTTATTCTGCACGCCCTCCGCCAGCATGTCAAGACCGTAAAGCTCAGCTGTCATACTGCTGGCGATCGCTGCCTGGGCAGGATCTTTATCCTCTTCCACTTTTTTTGCCGCCATCGCTGTGTTCTTTGCGGGAATGATCTCCCACTCCCGATGTGATTCTAAAAATTTGGAGCACTGTGCCAACGCCTGCGGGTGAGAATAGAGCTTTTTAATATCACCAAAATTCACTCCCGGAAGTCCCAGTACACAGTGATTGATCTTTATCTTCTGCTCACCGACGATGTAATACCCGTATTCTTTCAACAGGTCATAATTTTCCGCCACGATCCCGGCGGAGGAATTTTCGAAGGGAAGCACCGCGTAATCTGCTTTTCCGCTCTTGATCGCCTCCATCGCATCCCGCCAGGTGTCCACGTTAAAGCATTCGGTCTCCTCACCAAAATATGCCGCCAGCGCCTGATGCGCATAGGCTCCTTCTACTCCCTGATAGACCACGCGGATCCCGTCCATATGCAAAGACGGTATCTCCGTAAATCCCAGTTCCTCAATCTTTCCGCACGACGTCAAAAGCTGATACTGTTTTTTTCGACTGGTGGACATGATCTGTTCAAACAGCTCACGTACACCGTGTCTGGTAAAATCCGTATCCGCCAGTGTTTCCAGCACCTTGAGCTTGCTGAGCTCCCGCTCTCTGTCAAGCACCTGCTTTCCCGTTGCGATCTTATAGGACGCCACCTCTGACGTGAGGTTCATGCGCTCCTTGTACAGATCCACGATCTTTTTGTCGATCGCATCAATGTCTTTTCTGATTTCCTGTAAATCCTTCATCTGTTTATACTCCTGTTATTATTTATATCTTAATATCTCTCGCGCAGTTGTGAAGTTCTTTCTGGCGTCCGTCCATCAAACGATCTCAATCCAAGAAAAAAACTTGTCCAGTCCTTTGTTTTCTTCTCTTGTTTCAAGAAACATCCCAGCCGTGTACCAGGAATGCGTATTTTTCTTATCAACGACTTCATATAATTCACATGCATTTCCAAGACTTACGGCTTTATTATAAAATTCTTCCGCGCACGAAAAATCTATGAGTCCATCGTGCCTGCTTTGGATCAGCAGCATCGGAATATCACTCGCATCCATCAATAAACACGGCTCGCCTTTTGTTCTGTCATAGTTTTTCTCAAACAGTTGATTGAGCAATAGCTTTACCGATAGAGATGTACGGACAGAAAAGCTATATGGTCCGCCGACTCCTATAAATCCAACCACGTTTGACACATCCACATCATATGTGTCCTGCACGGACTTGCTATAACACAAAATGGACGATAAATGTGCGCCCGCTGATGGTCCTGAGACGATCACTTTTGATGTATCGATTTTTTTATCATTCAGGTATCGAAGTGCTGCCTTGTATCCTGCGCACACATCTTCAATCTGGCACGGATATTTGTTTTTCGGCGACAATCGGTACCCAATGGAAACAAAACGGTAGCCGGCATTTGCGACACACTGACCTACAAAATCAAAATATTTTGGTGTGCCGGCGTTCCATCCACCGCCGTGCACCCACATAATGATCTTATCGCTGACAGTATGCTCCGGTTCATAATATAAAAAATACTGATCCTTATGAGATCCAAATGAAACTGATTCCGGAATCATACATTTCTTAACCCGATGCATTTTCCGATATAAGCCAAAATAACTGAGACTTTCTCGTATGGAATCTCTATATCCTCTAAATTGCATTTATATCCTCTATCACATCTCAAAATGATGAATACTGTTTCCAACGCCTCTGCTGACAACTATGTTTCTAAAATCCCCACGGTACATATGACGCTAAAATCGCAAGCAATACAGCCGGCAGCATATTCGCTACATTCAATTTCTTTCCCCAGACCAGATTTATCCCGACACAAAAGATCAAGACAGACCCAATCAACGATAAATATATAATTGCTGTTTCTGTCATGATCGGTGAGAGGAATCTTGCAAGCAATGTGATACCACCCTCAAATACGAAAACCGGTATTGCGGAAAAAGCAGCTCCCTTTCCCATAGATGAAGTCATGACCGCAACTATAATGAAATCTAATACTGATTTTACTGCAAGCGTGGAATAATCGTTTGTCAAGCCATCTTGAATGGCGCCTACGATTGCCATTGCTCCTATTGAAACGGTGAGAGAAGCAGTTACAAATGCAGTTACAAAATATGTATCGCCACTGTTTCCTGTTTTCTTTTTCAGCCACTCGCCAAAATGTTCAAATCCTTTCTCAATTCCGATCAGTTCTCCAATGATCGTTCCGATCACAAGACAAAGTACCACCAGCATAGATCTTCCGCTGCTGATCTTTGTACCTTCAATTTTCAGCATCCTCTCCATTGCTCCGGCTATCGCAATGAACAAAACGCTGACACCGCAGATTTTACTGATCGCATCCTGCTGCTCCCGGTTAAACAGCTTTCCTGTCAAATGTCCCAGCAAACCCCCTGCAAGAATGCTAACACTGTTGATAATTGTTCCAAGTCCTGTCATTTCTTATTTCCTCTGTATTAACCTTTTCCATAGCTTGTAATGAATCTAACGTTTGATATAAAGTAGATTTGCCAGCGCCATTGACGCCGGCAATTAAAATGTACCTCTTCATTAAAAAAGATTCCCTTCAATAACCTTCTTTTGCTTCTGCTGCAGCAAAAAATTGCCTAGCATCTCAAAAAAATTTCTTTCTTCTTCGTCTTTTGCTTCCAGTACGAGCTGTAATGTATCCTCTGGTTGCAAGTTTTTCAAATCTTTAAACATATCTGAATATTTTCTTACATCACACATATTTTTTGCCTTCACATATGTAATTATATCAAATCCATACCTTTTTTGCTACCATCATAAGGTAGTAAAAATACTCAAATCCTTTTTCTTTGTTTTCGACTTTGGTGCCGGTACTGTAAGTTATTCATATTTATTTCCATTCTTGTCGTAGTAAGTGACATTTATCGTATATTCTTTTTCAAGATTATTTTTACATATAATATCCATATCCGTTGTGTCATACTTTAATGTGTCCTGCTTTTTACCATCTATTGTATAAATGATTTCGGCATATTCAGTTTGAGCACCGTTGAACCAAACCAAATCATACCAACTTCCATTTATTGCAGCCCCACCAATTATAATTTCATCTTCATTCCGGGTAGTAAATGTTAAGAACTTATATCCACCATTTACAGTTGGCTGAAAAACAGCAAGTGAAGCTTTATGATCTGTACTGCAAGCGGCGCTGATGATGTAGTCCTCTATTTTAATTTCTTTTGCAATCGACCATTCCTTACCTTTTGAAATTGAGTCATTCAATATCTTTTCTCTGCTTTCAATCGTATTGCCAGTAGGAACAAAGAAAGAACGGTAGACGAAAATGCTGACAAGACATATAACGATTATTACAGCACCGTACAATAATCTCTTTTTCATATAAAATACCTCCTGACCAACTAAAAATTCATCTATTTTTTTCCAGTACTTTTTTCAGATCAGATACATACAACTCCTGTTGCTTCTTCAAAAAACCTTTCACAAAAGGCTTCAGAACAAGTTTCTTTGCTGTTACCTCTTCTGTAAAATCAATTTCTGTCTGACCATCTTTTTCAGAAAAAAATGCCAACCCAATGTCCTTTCATATTACAGTTTTCCATATCAAATTCCCATCGTTTGCATGGCTTAGAAACAGTAATCGTAAATGTAGTAGCAAACCCATCTTTCGTATATTCAATGAATTGCTTTTCATTTATTATCTCAATTTTGCTCAGATCACTCCGCCACTCATATTGATCCAAAGAAGTAACTGTATCCCATACTTTTTTCACATCACATGGAAAAGACGCTTTTATATTTGAAATTGCCATAATCTCTATCACTCCAAAAGTTGTCATCTGCCCATTTTTGCTCATTAATCCTATCTTGGGCAGAATTATTTCAAAAAACAGTCATATTTCTCTGCCCAGCAAAGCAGTTTCGTATCAGTTTGGGCAGAGAAATCACAAAAAAGTATGGATTTTCTCTGCCCAAGTGATCCATTTTATATTGCTTTGGGTAGATAAATCAAAAAAACAGGCCGTCTTTCTCTGCCCTAATGAGCCATTTTATATTGAATTGGGCAGACATGAGCGCGAAGGGTCACATAGAAAAACTACACAAAATCAAACAAACTGATCTGATTCGTCGCCGGCAGATCCCCAAACATCCCCATATCCGCCATATTGTCGATGATCTTCTGGGACACCTTCGTGCGCTGACGGAAGTCATCCCGTGAAAGAAAGGGTCCGTCCTTTGCTGCCTCAACGACTGTGTCCGCCGCCGTATCACCCATACCGTCGATTGTATTCAGTGATGCCATCAGCTTGCCGTCGATGACCTGAAAATACCGGGCATCCGCACGATAAATATCGATCGGCAGAAATTCGTAGCCACGAGCATACATCTCCTGCACGATACGCATATCGCGGTACATGTCCTGTTCCACCGGAGGCAGCTTTTTATTTTCCTTCGCCGCCTCGGCACTGCGACGCTCGTAATCCTGCATATAGTAGTTCAAACGCTCTTTACCCATGCACATGACCTCATAGTTGAAGGCTTTCGCACGGATGGAAAAAAACGCCGCATAGTAAGCCAACGGATAAAACACCTTACAGTAGGCGATACGCCACGCCATCATAACGTAGGCAGCCGCGTGGGCCTTAGGAAACATGTACTTGATCTTTTCACAGGACCAGATGTACCAGGCCGGCACATCGTGATCCAGCATATCCTGCTTCCATTCGCCCCACTTATCACACTTGCCCTTCGCCACCATTCCTTTTCGAACAGCCTCCATGATCTTAAAGGACTCCTCCGACTCCAGTCCCATACCGATGAGATAAGTCATGATATCATCTCGTGTGCAGATACAGGTAGAAATGGTTGCTGTTCCTTCCTGGATCAGCGTCTGCGCATTGCCCAGCCACACGTCAGTTCCGTGGGAAAGTCCTGCGATACGCACCAGATCGGAAAACTCCTTCGGCTGCGTATCAATGAGCATGCCCATCGCAAAATCAGTTCCAAACTCCGGGATGCCAAGTGCTCCCAGCTTACAGCCGTTGATGTCATCCGGCGTGATCTGAAGTGCACTTGTATTCTGAAACAGGGACATCACACTTGCATCGTCAAGCGGTATCTTCTGTGCATTGATCCCGGTCAGGTCCTCCAGCATTCGGATCATGGTCGGATCATCGTGCCCAAGGATATCAAGCTTTAACAGGTTATGATCGATGGAATGGTACTCAAAATGGGTAGTGATCGTATCCGTCGTCATATCGTTCGCCGGATGCTGGATCGGTGTAAAGGAATAGATCTCGTCTCCCACCGGAAGCACAACGATTCCTCCCGGATGCTGTCCGGTTGTTCTTCGCACGCCGACACAACCCGCAAGGATGCGCTCGATCTCACAGCTTCGCTTGTGGACACCGCGCTCCTCAAAATATTTTTTCACATAACCGTATGCGGTCTTGTCCGCCAGCGTACCGATCGTTCCCGCCCGGAACGTCTGCCCGGCACCAAAAATAACCTCCGTATATTTATGTGCCTTACTCTGGTAATCGCCGGAAAAGTTCAAGTCAATATCCGGTTCCTTATCCCCCTTAAATCCCAGGAAGGTCTCGAAGGGAATATCAAATCCATCCTTTTCCAAAGGTTCGCCACAGTTCGGGCAGTAGCGATCCGGCATATCACAGCCGCCCCGGCCTGCAAACGCCTTTACCTCCGGTGAATCAAAATCCACAAAATGACAATTTTTACAATAGTAATGCGGGCTAAGCGGATTCACCTCCGTGATACCGGACATGGTCGCCACAAAGGAGGATCCAACGGAGCCTCGTGAACCCACCAGATAACCATCCTCATTGGATTTCCACACCAGCTTCTGTGCGATGATATACATCACGGCGTAGCCGTTTCCGATAATGGAGTTCAATTCACGTTCCAGACGCTCATGCACAATATCCGGAAGATCAGGTCCGTACATCTCATGTGCCTTATTATAACAGATATCGCGAAGCATCTGATCGGAATTCTCAATGACCGGCGGACATTTGTCCGGCCGCACCGGTGAGATCACTTCGCACATATCTGCGATCTTGTTTGTATTCGTGATAACGATCTCTTCTGCCTTCTCGCTGCCCAGATACTGGAATTCCTCCAGCATCTCTTCGGTGGTGCGAAGATACAGCGGTGCCTGTTCATCCGCATCGGAAAAGCCCTTGCCCGCCATGATGATCCTGCGGTATACCTCATCCTCCGGATTCAAAAAATGCACGTCACATGTCGCAACGACAAGCTTATGAAAATCCTCGCCAAGCTGCACGATCTGGCGGTTCAGGTCCTGAATATCCTCCACAGAATTCATAGGATTTTTCGGATCACGCAGCATAAACGCATTATTCCCCACCGGCTGGATCTCCAGATAATCATAAAACTCCACCAGACGGGCGATCTCCTGTGCAGGTCTTCCGTTTAGCAGCGCCTGATACAGTTCTCCTGCCTCACAGGCAGAGCCAAGGATCAGACCCTCTCTGTATTTCATCAGCTCACTCTTTGGAATACGAGGTCTCTTATGATAATAGGTCAGGTGCGAAAGCGACACCAGACGGTACAGGTTCACGCGTCCGATATCATTTTTAGCCAGAATGATCGCATGATAGGTTGACATTTTCTGGATCGCTTCTGCAGAAGGGATTCCCTGTTCATTCAGTTCATCCAGCGTATGTATCCGACGGCTTTCCAGCATCTCAATAAATTTCACAAAGATCTCTGCCGTACATCCTGCGTCATCCACCGCACGGTGATGATTCTCCAGCGAAACTCCGACCGCTTTTGCCACGGTATCCAGCTTATATCTGTTCAGCTGAGGCAATAAAAAACGAGCCATCGCCACGGTGTCCGCAACGGTAAAATCGCAGTTCAAGTGAAGATCCTCACAGTTTTTCTGAATAAAGCTCATGTCAAATTCCGCATTGTGCGCCACCATGACACAGCCCTTGCAAAACTCCATGAACTCCGGCAGGATCTCTTCGATCAGCGGTGCATCGATGACCATATCGTCACGGATACCCGTCAGCTCCTCAATATCGAATGGGATCGGGATCTGCGGATTTACAAATGACGAAAAGCATTCGGTGATGCTTCCATTCTGTACCTTCACCGCGCCTATCTCAATGATCTTATTCTTTTTGGGGCTAAAACCGGTCGTCTCCAGATCAAACACAACAAAATCTGTCTGAAAATCCTGGCCCTTCGGATTTTTCACGATACGTTTTGTATCATCAACCAGGTACGCCTCCACACCGTAGATCACCTTGAAATCAGCGCCCTTGGGTATGGCATGATTTGCCACCGGGAACGCCTGCACCGCACCGTGATCCGTAATGGCAATGCTCTTATGTCCAAAAGCGACTGCCTGGGCAATAATATCGCCTACGTCAGAGACACCGTCCATATCGCTCATCTTTGTATGACAATGAAGCTCCACGCGCTTACGCACAGACTGGTCTGCACGCTTGGTTGTGAAATCTCCGATCTTTTTGATGCCCATGACGGAACCCACCGTCAGCTCATGGTCAAAATGATCCAGCGCAGCCACGCCCTTGATCTTGACAAAGGTTCCCTTTTTTAACGATCCGCGCAGCTCATCCAGACTCTCGTTCCGGGTAAAGATCTTGATCACCATGGTGTCCGTGAAATCTGTCACGGTCAGGAAAAGAATGGTCTTTTCCCCGCGGATCTCACGCTCATCCGTTGCAACGATCTTTCCACGGATGACAACATCTCCGATCTCGCCCTGGATCTGAGCGATCGGCATTTCTTCTTCCTCAAAATCCCTGCCATACAAAACATCCGGATTATCCGATTTTTTGCGGGCAAAGCCTCCGTAGGAACCACCTTTTTGCGGTGCACCGTTTCCGGAGAACTTCTTCTGGGACGGCGGAACCGGCCGCTCCTTCTTCTCCGCAGGAGCTTCCTTTGACTGAGCTTTTGATGCAGCTGTTTTCTTGTTCGCAGCCTGAGTTTCCGGTGTTTTTTGATCTCCTGCCACAGACTTTGTATCATCATCCATCACCATCAGGCTGCCGTCTTCCCGCTCTGTCTTTGCACCAAAAGAAGAATTCGCAACAATCCGATGAATCTCCAGTTCCATCTGCTTGTCCGAATCCTCCTTATATTTACTTGTCTGCTGCTCCTCATAATGAACATCTACGATCAATGTCAGTCCGCAGCGCTCGCAGAAGATCTTTTCCAAAATGTCGATCAGCTCTTCCCCGCGCTCTTTTGCCAGCACACTTCCCGGCATGTGGAGGAGCAGATGCTCCTCATCCGTAAATTCCGGTATGGTTGAACGGAAGAGATTATATAAAAGGGCAGAATACTCCCGTAACTCCAGGCGTATACTGTCCTCATACACAGCGAGCAGTTTTTTTGCTGTATATTGCGCAGACAGCTGATACCGCTCACGAATCTTTATTTTTAAGTCTTTTCCCTGAAAGATCTGCTGATGTATCTCACGCTCCAGCTGAAAAATATATTTTTTCGGGATCAGTCTCTCGCCAAACAGATAGATCCGATAGAGGTCCTTTGCCTGATTCGTGCTGATCTTCTCCACCTGCACCTCACTGAGCAGCTGACGGATCTCTGACGGTACGGTCAGCGTCGGAAATACATCAAAAAACAATTTTGCCAATTTTAATCATTCACCCCAATGCTCTAATTCCTCACGCAACGCATCCAAAAGCATCTCCTCAGGAACCTTTTTTATGATCTCGCCGTGTTTGATGAGCAGGCCCTCTCCGATACCGCCTGCCACACCAAGATCTGCCTCCCTGGCCTCTCCGGGTCCATTCACAACACATCCCATAACAGCCACTTTGATATCAAGCGGATACTGCTCCACCAGATTTTCTACTTTTCCGGCCAGCGAGATCAGATCGATCTGCGTACGTCCACAGGTTGGACAGGAAACGACCTCGATTCCTCCGCTCCGAAGACCTAAGGTCTTTAAGATCAGCTTCGCGGATTTAATCTCTTCAATGGGCGCTCCGGTCAAAGACACACGGATCGTATCTCCGATTCCCTGTCCAAGGATGAGTCCAAGTCCCACTGCTGATTTGATATTTCCTCTTGTGATAGTTCCTGCCTCCGTGATACCTACATGTAACGGATGGTCCGTCTGTGAAGCGATCAATTCATGCGCACGCACGCACATCATGACGTCAGAAGATTTGATGCTGATGACCAGATTGTCATAACCCATATCCTCGATCAGTTTCACTTTGTCAAGGGCGCTCTCCACAAGTCCTTCTGCCGTCACACCGCCGTATTTTTCCAGCAGCGGTTTTTCTAAAGATCCGCTGTTGACACCGACGCGAATGGGAATTCCTCTTTCCTTTGCGCAATCTACCACTGCGCGCACGCGTTCCGTGCTACCGATGTTTCCCGGATTGATACGGATCTTATCCGCACCATGCTCCATGGCAGCGATCGCAAGCTTATAGTCAAAATGGATATCTGCCACAAGCGGGATCCCAATCTGTTTTTTGATCTCGGAAAGCGCCTTTGCTGCTTCCATATCAGGAACCGCACAGCGAATGATCTCGCAGCCGGCTTTTGTAAGCTCTCTGATCTGTGCAACGGTAGCCTCCACGTCCTGCGTCTTTGTATTTGTCATGGACTGGATCAGGATCGGATTTCCTCCACCGATCACACGATCTCCAATGTGTACTGTCTTTGTATTCTCCCGCATATTCTTATGATCTCCTGTTACATAAACAATTTTCGAATATCATTTCCCATGATCACCACCATAAAGATCATGAGCGCGATCAAGCCGATATAATGAACCATTCCTTCTTTTTGCGGATCCATCCGCTTGCCACGGATTGCCTCAATGATGAAGAATACCAGCCGGCCACCGTCCAATGCCGGAAGAGGCAGCAGATTCATCACGCCAAGGTTTGCAGACAGAAGGATCGCCATATTAAGCATATTGATCACAATATAGAAAATACCATCCGGTTTACTTGCGGTATAAGTATC
>JAQYOU010000119.1 GCA_028727105.1 bacterium | reverse complement strand
GGAGATGAATTCCGGCTGTATCTGCTGCTCACTGGTGGGAGATTTTGGCAAGAACTTAAATGAGGTGATCGAAAAATTCCATCCGGACCGCATCTTGATCGAGCCCTCCGGAGTTGGAAAATTATCAGATGTCATGAAGTCTGTGATCGATGTGGAAAAGACACACGATGTGGTCTTAAACGGTCTGATCACAGTTGTTAATGCGACAAAAGCAAGCAAGCAGATGAAGGCTTTCGGAGAGTTTTTTAACAACCAGATCGAGTATGCAACCACGATCATATTAAGCCGCAGCCAGAATGCAACTCCCCAGCAGCTGGAGCTTTGCGTCAAGCAGATGCAGGCGTTGAATGAAAAGGCCGCGATCATTACCACGCCCTGGGATCAGATCTCCGGTGAGGCAATGCTGAAGGTGATCGAGGGACAGGATTCTCTGGAAATGAAATTGATGGCTGAGGAGCATGCAAAGCATCACCACCATGATCATGAGGAGCATGCACATCATGACCATGATCACGACCATGACCACGAGGACCATGACCACGATCATCACCATGAGCATGATCACCACGAGCACGATCACCATCACGAACATCATCATGACCATGAAGAGCACGAGCATGATCACCATCATGAGCATCATTATGACGAGAACGGGGTATGCTCCTGCGGACATCATCACGATCATGACGGACATCATCATGCCGATGACGTATTTACAAGCTGGGGCAAAGAGACACCGCATAAATACACAAAGGCAGAGATTGAGAGCATTTTGAAAACTTTAAGCGATGATGAGTTCTATGGCACGATCCTGCGTGCCAAGGGAATGGTTGAGAACGCAGAGGGCGGATGGATTTATTTTGACATGGTTCCCGGTGAGTATGAATTAAGAGATGGCGAACCGGATTATACCGGCAGGCTCTGTGTGATCGGTTGTGATCTGAAAGAGGACGAGTTAGAGCACCTCTTTTTACTGGCATAAGGAGATAGAAACAACATGGAAGAAATACCTGTATATTTATTTACCGGATTTATGGACAGCGGAAAGACCTCGTTGATCTCTGAAACGCTGTTTGAAAACGAGTTTGGAAAAGATGCAAAAACACTGATCATTCTCTGTGAAGATGGGGATGTGGAGCTGGACGAGGGAAAGCTTCGGACGGTGGGGGCATCTCTTGTGATGATCGATGATGTCAGTGAGATCACAAGAGAAAAATTTCATGAGCTCCATGAAAAATACCGTCCGGACCAGGTGTTTATTGAGTACAACGGCACCTGGGAGCTGGCTCCGCTTCTGGATCTGGATGCACCGGATGGCTGGACGATCGTGCAGACGCTCACGACTGTGGATGCGACAACCTATGAAATGTATCTGAATAATATGCGCACGATGATGCTGGAGCAGTTTTTTATCTCTGACGTGGTGATCTTTAACCGTTGTGATGACGAGACACCGAAAGCGAAATTCCGTCGGAGTGTCAAGGCGAAAAACCGGAAAGCACAGATCGTTTACGAACGGGCGGATGGTTCCTTAGACGAAAACTATGACGAAGAGCTGCCTTACGATATCAATGCAGAATTTCTTGATATTTCCGATGCGGACTATGGCATTTTTTACATGGATATCATGGATGCTCCGAAAAAATATGTGGGCAAAAAAGTGAAATATCTTGCACTGGTCTATAATCCAAAGGGAAAGCTGAAAAAAGATGTATTTGTGGCAGGACGATTTGCAATGACCTGCTGTGTGGAGGATATCCAGTTTATCGGGATCAAGTGTAAGTACAGCGAAGCATCACGCATTGAGCATCGTTCCTGGGTATGGGTGACGGCGGAGGTTGCTTACGAGTTTGCGATGGAGTACAAGGGAAAAGGACCGGTGCTTCATGCCATAGAGGTGACACCGGCAGAAAAACCCGAGGATGAGCTTGTATATTTTTCATAAACAAAGGCTTTTATTTTGGTAGATCCATCCTTTGAATTCGGGTGGATCGTTACATTATGCGAGTCTGAAGGAGGAGCATATGGCTATAGAAGAATATACCGCGGCGAAAAAAATGGCACAGAAGGCGGCGAGGTCTGCGGTATCAAACGGAGCATATCCGTATTTGCGTGCGCTGGATGAGTTTGTTTCCAGAGAGGACATCTGTGGGGAACAGCCGCTTGGCATTGTTGACATTCCGCTGGATAAGATCGCCGGAACAAAGACATCGGGACGAAAGAATTCTTTTGCGAACAATTTCATGCCATTATTGGGAGAAGAAACGGAATTTGCACTGAAATGGAGTGCGCTCTATGAGTCACATATGAATGAAGGGATCCGGGATCCGATCCTTGCCTATGAGTATATGACCCGTTATTATGTCCAGGAGGGCAATAAACGCGTCAGTGTCATGAAGTATGTGGAGGCAGCAAGCATTACGGCGAATGTCATCCGCCTGCTCCCCAAAAAGACGGATGATCCGTCCAGTCGTATTTATTATGAGTATATCGATTTTTATGACGCATCCAAGCTTTGCATGATTGATTTCTCGGCAGAAGGTTCTTATGAGGAATTGTGCAGCTTTTATGGAAAGGCATGGAAGCAGCCGTGGGATGACGATGAAAGACAGCAGCTGCGCAGTGATTTTTCACGTTTTGAGCAGCTGTTTCTGGAGAGGGGCGGCGATCATCTGAGGGTGACTGCCGGAGATGCATTCCTGGTTTATCTGCGCGTATACGGGCGCAAGGAGCTGCCCTTCCGATCAAACTATGATCTAAAGAACGAGATCGATCGTATCTGGCGCGAGTTTCAGACACAGACCCATGATCGTTCTATGAAGCTTATGCTGGAGCCGACCGAGCAGCCCAGTGTGCCGCTCATCAAACGGATCTCCTTCTTGAATGGCACAACCAGCCGGACATTAAAGGTGGGCTTTATCTATGGAAAAACACCGAAAACATCGGCCTGGACGTATGCCCATGAGCTTGGCAGACTTCATTTGGAAGAGGTGTTCGGCGAGCAGATACAGACAAAGACTTATTATCATGCGGAGTATCAGTTTTCTCCCATGGATGTTTTGGAGGATGCGATCAGAGACGGCAACCAGATCATCTTCACGACGATCCCTTACTTAAGTGCCGCCAGCTTAAAAGCGGCAGTTGCACATCCGGAGGTCAAGATCTTAAATTGCTCGACGAATTCTAACTATAACAGCATCCGGACTTATTATTGCCGAATGTATGAAACAAAGTTTCTGCTTGGCCTGATCGCGGGATCTTTAGCGGGAGAGGAGCGGATCGGATACATTGCGGATTATCCGATCTTCAGCACGATATCCAATATCAATGCCTTTGCACTTGGCGTTAAGATGGTAAATCCGAAGGCTGTGATCCAGCTTACCTGGTCCTCCCTGAAAGGAGAGATCCAGCCGGCAGAACGACTGGATGCAGCGATCCATTATATCTCTGACAAGGACTTTATCGTTCCCGAACATCCCAGTCGGAGGTTTGGTCTGTATGAGCGTGATGGCGAACAGCTGACGAGTATCGCTACAACGGTCTGCCATTGGGGCAAGTTTTATGAACAGATCATTCAGGGTATCAGAAATGATGCATGGAAAACAGATACCAATGAAAATAAGAACCGTGCGATCAACTACTGGTGGGGAATGTCTGCCGGTGTCACGGAGCTGATCTGTTCCGGTAAGCTGCCTGCCGAGACGCAAAGACTGGTCTCACTTATGACAGAGCTGATCAAAAACGGGCAGTTTAAACCCTTTGATACGGAGCTTGTAGACAATGAGGGAACGGTCCGCCAGAAAGCCGGCATGCACATGAGCCACAAGGATATCGTGAAAATGGACTGGCTGCTGGAAAATGTTGAGGGCAAGGTGCCTGCTTTTGATGAACTGAAGGAGGAGGCATTGCCTTTGGTGCTGCTGCAGGGAGATGTTGCGCAGGAAAATAAATGATCATTGGATTACCGGGAGTAAAAAGTTATGAAAATATTGACAGTTGCAGATGTTGAGTCCAAGGGACTTTGGGAACACCTGGACCGTGAGTACCTGCGGAGTATCGACCTGATCCTTGCGGCCGGAGATCTGAAGCCGGATTATCTGGAGTATCTGGGATTGTATTCGCCGGCAGATATCCTGCATGTATACGGGAACCATGACCGGACCCACGGAAAACGCAGCCCCGGCGGGTGCATCTGTGTAGAGGATACCATCTACAATTACAAAGGGATCCGGGTGCTTGGCCTGGGCGGCAGTATCCGTTACAAGCCGGGCCCGGATCAGTATACAGAAGCAGAAATGGAGCATCGGATCAAAAAGCTACGCCGGCAGCTGAAAAAGAACGGCGGATTTGATATCCTGCTGACACATTCTCCTGCGCGGGGGCTGGGAGATGCCGAGGATCCGACACATGTAGGCTTTGAATGCCTGAGAAAGCTTCTGGATGATTATCAGCCCAAATATATGGTGCACGGTCATGTTCACATGAACTATGGGGTTCATCGGGAGCGCGTCAATTCTTATGGTGCGACGACGATCATCAACGCATATGAGAAGTATGAGTTTGAATTTTGAAAAATTTAAAAATGTGACAATTTTTCACAAAATATCAGAAATATCATTGAAAAAATTGTCACATTATTTTATTATATGATTAATATGCCGAGTTGCGGCATAAATAGAAACAGATCTCGCGATAAGTGGATTGGATGAATGGAGGAAAAAGTATGTACCCGATCGTGAAGAAAGAGATTTTGGCCGATAAGATCTTCCTTATGGAAGTGAAGGCACAGCGCTGTGCGGAGTCCTGTTTGCCTGGCCAGTTCGTAATTGTGAAGACAGATGAGAAGGGCGAGCGTATCCCTTTGACAATCTGTGATTATGACAGAGAGGCCGGAACGGTAACGATTGTCGTTCAGGCTGTCGGAGCGTCTACCGAGCGCATGCTCAGAGACATTGACACCATGGAGGCATTCCAGGATTTTGTCGGACCGTTAGGTTGTCCTTCCGAGCTTTGTCTGGAAAAGAACTTAGAGGAGACAAAGAAGAAAAAAATCGTATTTATCGCCGGCGGACTTGGAACTGCTCCGGTATATCCGCAGGTAAAGTGGCTGCATGAGCATGGTGTGGATGTTGATGTCATCATGGGTTCACGTACCAAGGATCTGCTGTTCTATATGGACGAGATGAAAGCAGTTTCCAAGAATTGCTATATCTGTACGGATGATGGAAGCTTTGGTTTCCACGGTGTCGGCACAGCACAGCTGCAGGCATTGTATGACGAAGGCGTGACCTATGATCACTGTGTTGCGATCGGACCGATGATCATGATGAAATTTGTTTGTATCTTAACAAAGCAGCTGAATCTTCCGACGATCGTTTCCATGAACCCGATCATGGTAGACGGAACCGGTATGTGCGGTGCCTGCCGTCTGGTTGTAGGGGATCAGGTGAAGTTTGCATGTGTAGACGGACCGGAGTTTGACGGACATCTGGTTGATTTTGATCAGGCGATGAAGAGAATGCAGCAGTATAAGACCGAAGAAGGAAGAGCAAAGCTTGCTTTAGAGGAGGGTGATACCCATCACGGCGGCTGCGGACATTGTGGAGGTGACAAGTAATGGAAGGAATGACAAGAGTACCCATTCGTGAGCAGGATCCGAAGGTACGTGCTACGAATTTTGAGGAAGTATGTTTAGGATATAATGAGGAGGAAGCTGTTGAGGAGGCAAAGCGCTGCCTGAACTGTAAGAATCCTTTATGTGTGAAGGGATGCCCCGTTTCTATCAACATTCCTGCATTTATTCAGAAAGTGAAAGAACGTCAGTTTGAGGAGGCTTATCAGATCATCAGTGAGTCTTCTGCGCTTCCCGCAGTATGTGGCCGTGTATGCCCGCAGGAGAGCCAGTGTGAGGGTAAATGTATCCGTGGTATCAAGGGCGAGCCGGTTTCTATCGGAAAGCTGGAGCGTTTTGTAGCTGACTGGGCAAGAGAGAATGGTATCAAGCCGAAGAAGGCTGAGCAGATGAATGGTCACAAGGTTGCTGTTATCGGTTCCGGCCCTGCAGGTCTGACCTGTGCAGGAGATTTGGCAAAGCTTGGTTATGAAGTGACTATTTTTGAGGCATTGCATGAGGCAGGCGGTGTGCTTAGCTACGGTATTCCGGAGTTCCGTTTACCGAAGACTAAGGTTGTTGCGGCAGAGGTTGAAAACGTAAAATCATTAGGTGTAAAGATTGAGACAAACGTTGTCATCGGTAAGTCTACAACCATCGATGAGCTCATTGACAAAGAAGGCTTTGAGGCTGTATTTATCGGATCCGGCGCAGGACTTCCCAGATTTATGGGTATTCCCGGAGAACAGGCAAACGGTGTATTCTCAGCAAATGAGTTCCTGACCAGAAATAATCTGATGAAGGCATTTATGGAGGGATACGATACTCCCATCAGCCGCGGCAAGAAGGTTGTTGTTGTCGGTGGCGGAAATGTGGCAATGGATGCAGCAAGAACCGCACTTCGCCTTGGCGCAGAGGTACATGTTGTTTATCGTCGTAGTGAGGCTGAGCTTCCTGCACGTGTGGAGGAGGTTCATCATGCAAAGGAAGAGGGCATCATCTTTGATCTGCTCCAGAATCCTACCGAGATCCTCGTGGATGAGAACGGCTGGGTAAAGGGTATCAAGATCATCAAGATGGAGCTTGGCGAGCCGGATGAGTCCGGAAGAAGAAGCCCTGTTGAGATCCCCGGCTCTGAGTATGAGATTGAGGCAGATACTGTGATCATGTCACTTGGTACATCTCCGAATCCGCTGATCTCTTCTACAACAAAGGGACTGGAGGTTAACCGCAGAAAATGTATCGTAGCTACGGAAGAGACAGGAGCAACCTCAAAAGAGGGTGTTTATGCCGGCGGCGATGCAGTGACCGGTGCTGCAACCGTAATTCTTGCAATGGGTGCAGGAAAGGCTGCCGCAAAGGGAATTGACGAATACTTATCTGCAAAGTAAAAGGAGTGACTTGAAAATGAAAAAAGTATGGGAAGCATGGACAAACATCAGCTTGGTGATCCGTATTCTGATTGGTCTGATCATCGGTGCGATCCTGGGTCTTGTTGTTCCGCAGGCAACGGCAATCGGTATTTTAGGAGATATCTTTGTAGGTGCTTTGAAAGCGATCGCGCCGCTTCTGGTATTTTTCCTTGTCATCAGCTCCCTCAGTAATGCCACCAACAGCCACGGCGGTGTGATCCGTACAGTTATCATCCTGTATATGTTCAGTACGTTTTTGGCTGCTTTTATCGCTGTTATTGCCAGCAGACTGTTTCCTGTTGAGATGGTGCTGGTAGATGCGGTGACGGATACTGCGGCACCCCAGGGCGTCGTAGAGGTTTTAAAGAACCTGCTCCTGAATGTGGTGTCCAATCCGGTTTCATCTATCGCAAATGCAAATTATGTGGGAATTCTTGCGTGGGCAGTACTGATCGGACTGGCATTCAAGGCAGCTAATGATGCAACCAAGAAGGTTTTGAACGATATTTCCACGGGTCTTTCACAGGTTGTGACCTGGATCATCAACCTTGCCCCCTTCGGCATCCTCGGACTGGTATTTACCACGGTTTCCGAGAACGGAATGGATATTTTTACATCCTACGGCAAGCTTTTGCTTGTATTGGTTGGATGTATGCTGTTTATCTATTTTGTGACAAATCCGATCCTTGTATACTGGTGCATCAGAAAGAACCCTTATCCGCTGATCTTTAAATGTTTGAAAAAGAGTGCCATTACAGCATTCTTCACACGTAGTTCAGCAGCAAATATTCCGGTCAACATGAAAGCTTGTGAGGAATTTGGACTGGATAAGGATACCTACTCTGTAACGATCCCGCTTGGTGCGACGATCAATATGGATGGAGCTGCCATCACGATCACAGTTATGACAATGGCTACAGCTGCAACACTGGGAATCAATGTAGATTTTCCCTCTGCGATCATCCTTAGTATCCTGGCTGCACTTTCAGCCTGCGGTGCTTCCGGAGTGGCAGGCGGATCACTGCTTCTGATCCCTCTTGCATGCTCTCTGTTTGGAATTTCCGATACAGTGGCATATCAGGTAGTAGCAGTTGGATTTATCATTGGTGTTGTTCAGGACTCTGTTGAGACCGCGCTGAATTCCTCGTCAGATCTGTTGCTTTCCGCAGCGGCTGAGATGCGTCAGTGGAGATTGAACGGAAAAGAGATCAAATATTAATAACGAAAAAACGCACAGCTGAAATTCAGCTGTGCGTTTTTTTACTCTAAAATACATTCCATCAGTTTATCGTTCATTTCAGGGCTCATGATACAGAACCGGATATATCGGTCATCTAAAAACGGGAAGGTAGAGCAGTCCCGGATCATCATGCATCTGCGGATCGCCTTGTCAAAAAGAGCCTCGCTGGTCTGATCCTCACGAAGCAGTTTTACGAGGAGGAAATTAGCGGAAGGCTCATATACTTTGTAGTCCGGATGTTCAGACAGCATGTGATACATCCGGTCGCGCTCAGAGGAGATCAGTGCCCGCGTCTGTTCTACATATTCCTGATCCGTGAACATGATCTCGCCGGCGATCGCAGCAAGCGAGCTGATACTCCACGGATTCTGACGGGTACTTAAACTCTTTAACAGATCACGGTTTCCTGTCACGGCGTAACCGAGGCGAAGACCGGGTGCGGCGAAAAATTTGCTTGTGCCGCGCAGAATGATCAGATTGTCATAATACTTGGTCAGAGGGATCGCGGTTACCTTGTCAACATCGCCTGCAAACTCTACATAGGTTTCATCCACCATGACAAAAATGCCGTGCTCCTTGCAGGCATCCAGAATGCGGCGCATCTGACGTCCGGTGATACAGGTGCTGGTGGGGTTGTTGGGGTTACAGATGATA
>JAQYOU010000118.1 GCA_028727105.1 bacterium | reverse complement strand
GCGTGGAGAGAACGTGTAAAGGAGCCAATGCTTCCCTGCCATGCCGTTAGGCATCTTTAAATGCAGGGAAGCCCTGTTACTGGAACGAGGTACGAGTGAACAGTAACCCAAAGATTTAAAAATCTGCTTGCAGTTTCCCTGTGGCTGTGCTAAGATAGCAAAAGATATGAAAAATGCAAGGATGGCGCATAGTAGTCATATACACTGCTGACAGAGAGAAGAAGCTGACGGCTGAGAGCTTCTTTCAGAAAAGGTATAGGATCAAATTCACGCCGGAGCAGCACGGGGGAAGCGCGGTTGCGTGGTAGTCTGTGACGTTGGCACACGTTACGTGCAATAAGTGTCCGGTTTCTTTTTGCAGACAGAGATCGGAAAACCGGGTGGTACCGCGGAATCATTTTCGTCCCAGGATGTTTATCCTGGGATTTTTCTATTTTACAAAAAAGGAGATTAATCATGAAAGAGAAGCTGCAAAAAATCAGAGAACGCGCGATCGCTGAGATCCAGAACTCAGATGGGCTGGAAAAGCTGGGCGAGGTACGAAATACGATCCTCGGAAAAAAGGGTGAGCTGACCGCCGTATTAAAAGGAATGAAGGATGTGCCTCCGGAGGATCGTCCGAAGGTTGGACAGTGGGTGAATGAGACCCGCGAAGCCATCGAGAGCATCCTGGCAAAACAGACAAAGAAGCTGGAGGAGGAAGCACTTCGCCGCCGTTATGAGGCAGAGAAGATCGATGTGACCATGCCTGCTGTAAAGCCTGCAAAGGGAAATCTTCACCCCATCACACAGGTGCGCAACCAGCTGACGGATATTTTCGCATCCATGGGCTTTGAGATCTATGAGGGAACAGAAATAGAGACCGATTATTATAATTTTACAGCATTAAATACACCGCAGGATCATCCGGCCCGTGATATGCAGGATACCTTTTATCTTTCACCGGAATTTCTGCTGCGTACGCAGACTTCCGCAGGACAGATCCATGTCATGGAGGCGAAGAAGCCGCCCATCAAGATCATCTCTCCCGGAAAGGTATTCCGTTCCGATGACGATGCAACACATTCACCGATGTTTACCCAGATGGAAGGTCTGGTTGTGGACAAGGGCATCACATTGTGTGATCTGAAGGGTATGCTGGATGAATTTGTAAAGAAGATCTTTGGAAAAAATGTAACTACAAGACTTCGTCCTTCTTATTTCCCGTTCACGGAGCCCTCCGTTGAGGTTGACGTGAGCTGCTTCCAGTGCGGCGGAAAGGGCTGTAAGCTTTGCAAGGGTACCGGATGGATCGAAGTGCTCGGTGCCGGTGTGGTGAACAATAAGGTGCTTGAAGGCTGCGGCGTTGATACAAATGAATACAGTGGTTTCGCTTTTGGTATCGGAATTGAGCGTATTGCCATGTTAAAGTATGGTATCAACAACATCAAGCTGCTGTTTGAGTCAGATCTGCGTGTATTAAATCAGATCGACGATTAAAATACGGATAAAAAAGGAGGCAAATCATGTTAGCACCGTTAAGTTGGTTAAAAGAATATGTAGATATAGATGTCACACCGAAGGAACTGGAGGAAAAGCTGTTTTCCTGCGGCTTTGAGGTGGAGGAACTGATCGAGGTCGGAAAGGATATTTCCGGCGTTGTGGTAGGACTTGTGAAGGAATGCGAACCCATCCCCGATACACATCTGAGCTTGTGCCAGGTGGATGCGGGTGTTCATGGAACCTTCCAGATCTGCTGTGGCGCGGATAATGTATGCGCAGGAAAGAAATTCCCGGTTGCTCTGGTTGGCGCAACTGTTTATGCAACTGCAAAAGACCATGTTACCATCGAGGGCGTTATGACCATCAAGAAGGGCAAGCTCCGCGGCTATGAGTCACAGGGTATGCTTTGCTCCGGCACAGAGCTGGGTCTGAATGAGGATCTGTATCCGGGAGCAGGCTATAATGGATTGCTTGTTCTTCCCGATGACGCAGAGGTTGGAGCCGATGTAAAGCCGCTTCTTGGTATGGATGAATGGATCTTTGATATTGCGATCACTGCAAACCGTCCGGATTGCCAAAGCATTTACGGCATCGCAAGAGAAGTGGCAGCTGTTTTGAACAAGCCCTGCAAGGAGCCAGCGCTGGATTATACCGAGACGGATGTGAAGAAAGACGGTTTTACGGTCAATGTGGCAGCACAGGATCTGTGCCCCCGTTACATTGCACATTATGTATATGATGTGAAGATCGCTCCCTCACCGGCATGGATGCGCCGCAGACTGGCACTGGTCGGCATCGGTTCGATCTCAAATGTGGTGGATATCACAAACTATATTTTAAAAGAGCTTGGACAGCCGATGCATGCCTTTGATGATTCCTTCTTAAAGGGTAACGCGATCAACGTCAGACGCGCAAATGACGGAGAGAAGATCGTTACTTTGGATGAAAAGGAATTTGAACTGAACAATTCCAACCTTGTGATCTGTGATGGAGAGCGTCCGGTTGCCCTGGCAGGTATCATGGGCGGCTTAAATTCTGAGATCCTGGATACCACAACGGAAGTAATGTTTGAGGCAGCAAAGTTCATGCGTGACAATATCCGAAAGAGCTCCCGCGCTCTGGGTCAGGCTTCTGATTCCAGCGCGATGTACGCGAAGGGTGTGTATGAATACACAACTGTGATGGCAATGAAGCGTGCCCTTCATCTGATCGAGGAGCTTGGCTGCGGTAAGGTTTCTTCCACTCATGTAGAGGTGTCTACCGGAAATTCCGTAGAGCCGAAGGAAATGAAGGTCAGTGTAAAGAAGGTCAACGGTGTGCTTGGCATCAAGGTTCCGGATGAGGAGATCCTTCGCATTCTTACAAGCCTGAATTTTGCTCCGGTGATCAATGGTGATGAGCTGACCATCCAGGTTCCCGCGTACCGCGAGGATATGGATTCCTATCCGGATGTGGCAGAGGAAGTGATCCGTATGTATGGTTATGATCATGTGATCCCGACCTTCATGCCCACCGCAGAGGTGACGTTGGGCGGATTGAATTTAAAACAGAAATCCGAACTGAAGATTAAAAATGCATTATGTGCAGCAGGCGTGTATGAAGGAATCCATTACTCCTTCTTCTCACCTTCGGATCTGGATCTGCTGCGTTTGCCGGAAGATGCGTCGCAGCGTCATGCGATCAAACTGATCAATCCCATCAATGTGGACCTGTCGTTGATGCGTACCACATTGGCACCTCAGATGTTGCATGCCATCGCACGTAATCAGAAAAAAGGCAATTTGGCTGGCCGCATTTTTGAACTGGGTAATATTTTTGTTCCGAAGGAGCTGCCTCTTACCGAGTATCCGGATGAGCGTGAGACACTGTGTGTTGGAGTGTTTGGTGAGAATGAGTCCTTCTATACTTTAAAGGGTATTGCTGAGGTGGTTGCGAAGACCCTTGGCGTGACCTTTACTTATGAGGCTGCTGCGAAGACCTTCTTACATCCTTACCAGACAGCAGAAGTGTTCTGCGAGGGAGAAAAGGTCGGTTACCTTGGAAAGCTTTCTTACGAGATTGCCGATGAACTTGATCTGCGCGTACAGGCGTTTGTGATGGAGCTGGATGTGCGTGTGCTCAGCCAATGGTACGGAAAAGCCCAGGTATTTACTCCGCTTCCGAAGTTTGCGGAAGAGAAACGTGATTTTGCCTTTGTTGTGGATAAGGGAATTACCTGTGCACAGATCGAAGCTGGCATCAAAGAGTCCTGCAAGTATGTGACAGATGTTCAGTTATTTGATGTTTATGAAGGAATCCAGCTTGGACCGGATAAGAAGAGCATGGCATTCTCTGTTGTGTTCACACCTGCTGAGGAGGAGTTCAACAGTGAGATGGTGGAAGGATTTGTAAAGAAGATCCTGAAGAACCTGGAGCGTAAGCTGCAGATCACACTGCGTGCCTAGTGACGGGACAAGTGATCAGATAAGGAAAGAGAAATCATGGATGTAAAAGATTTTTATTATGATCTGCCCCAGGAACTGATCGCTCAGGATCCGCTGGAGGATCGCTCCAGCTCAAGGCTTTTAGTGTTGGGAAAAGAAGACGGCTCCATCCGGCATGAGGTGTTTCGCAATATCACCCGCTATTTAAATCCCGGTGACTGTCTTGTGATCAATAATACGAAGGTGATCCCTGCCCGTCTGTTTGGCGAGCGGGAGGGGACCGGAGCCACGATCGAGATCCTTTTGCTGAAACGAAAGGAGAATGATATCTGGGAGTCACTGGTAAAGCCCGGAAAAAAGGCCAAACCCGGCACAAAGATCATTTTTGGCGGCGGATTATTGACCGGTGAAGTGGTGGATGTGGTAGAGGATGGAAATCGTCTGATCCGTTTTTCCTACGAAGGTATTTTTGAGGAAATCTTAGATCAGCTGGGGCAGATGCCGCTGCCTCCGTACATCACACATACCCTTCAGGACAAGAACCGCTATCAGACGGTCTATGCAAAGTACGATGGTTCGGCAGCTGCGCCGACAGCGGGACTTCATTTCACCCCGGAGCTTTTGGATGAGATCCGTGCAATGGGTGTAAAAATCGCAGAAGTAACACTTCATGTGGGGCTTGGCACCTTCCGACCGGTCAAGGTGGAACATGTGCAGGAGCATCATATGCATTCGGAATATTATGAAGTGACAAAGGAAGCTGCTGCGCTCATCAACGAGACAAAGCAGGCGGGAGGAAGAGTGATCGCAGTCGGCACGACCAGCTGCCGGACGCTGGAATCTGCTGCTGCGGAGGATGGCAGTCTCAGCGCAAAAAGCGGATGGACGGATATTTTTATCTATCCGGGCTACACGTTCAAGGTCATTGATGCACTGATCACGAATTTCCATCTTCCGGAATCTACACTTGTCATGCTTGTCAGTGCGCTGGCCGGAAGAGAGCACATTATGAATGCATACGAGGAAGCGGTAAAAGAACGTTATCGTTTTTTCAGCTTTGGGGATGCGATGTTTATACAGTAAATAAGAAGGAGAGGGACTGATATATGGAAGAAAAGCGGAAAAGCAGACGTCTGGATCTTGACGTAGCGATCGAATTGGAGCGGTTAGATCAGGGAGATATGACTACATTAAAACTGGTACACGTGAACGTGACCGACTTGTCCAGCTCAGGCATGGGCTTTGATACTGGGCAGAAGTTAGAGAATGGAGCGTTATATGATACCAGGATCAAGATCTGGACGAAGGAAACGATCCAGGCAGTGATCCGTATTGTGCGCTGCGAGAAGCTGGCGGATGACAGCTATCACTGCGGTGCAACCTTTGTGGGACTTATGAGTTCTGATGCGCTCAAGATCAATATCTACAGCATGTTGAATCCGGAGCAGTAAATTCATACAGATTAAAAAAGAAAGGTCTTTCAACAAGGAAGAAGGACCTTTCTTTTTTTCGTATTATAGAGAAACTTTTTTCAGCGATTCGTAGAAATCGGGATAAGAGATCACCACACTGTCCGCATTTAAAATGGTAGTGGGTGTGTCGCACATCAGTCCCGCCACTGCAAAGGACATGGCAATGCGATGATCCAGGTGCGAATCGATCGTAGCTCCGTGAAGCGGTCTGCCGCCCCGGATGATCATTCCATCGTCGGTGGCAGTGGCATCCGCGCCCATGGCGAGCAGTCCCTCCACGACAGTGTCAATGCGGTTGGATTCCTTTACTTTCAATTCCTGTGCATCTCTGATGATCGTTTCCCCCTCTGCAAAGCAGGAAAGTACGGCGATCACGGGAATTTCGTCGATCAGTGTGGGGATCAGCTCTCCGGAGACGGTCGCGCCGTGCAGACTGCTGCTGCGCACGATCAGGTCACAGACCAGCTCGCCGGAAACCGTATGTACGTTTTCACGGGTGATATCCGCACCCATAGCTTCGACCACGCGCAGGATACCGTCGCGGGTCGGATTGATGCCTACATTTTTTAAGACAAGTTCGGAGTTTGGAACAGCCAGTGCTGCTGCGATCCAGTAAGCGGCAGAGGAGATATCGCCGGGAACAGAGATCTGCTGTCCATATAGCTTAGGCTCCGGTTCGATGGTGGCAGTGGTACCCTCGGAGGTGACCTTTGCGCCAAATCCGGCAAGCATCAGTTCTGTATGATTGCGTGAGAGCACGGGCTCCGTTACGGAGGTTTTGCCATCCGCGTATAAGCCTGCCAAAAGCACGCAGGATTTTACCTGTGCGGAAGCAACCGGAGACTGATAGGAAATACCGTGCAGATGACCGCCGCGGATCTCAAGAGGAGCACAGCCGTTATTATTAATGCTTTTGATCTCTGCGCCCATCAGGGTCAGCGGATCCATGATGCGCTTCATCGGCCGTTTCTGGATAGAAGCATCGCCGTTTAAGGTAGAAGTAAATGCCTGACCGGCAAGAATACCGCTGATCAGACGGGTGGTAGTTCCGCTGTTGCCGACGTCCAGCATGCTGGACGGAGCTTTTAGACCGTGAAGACCTGCTCCGTGAATGAGCACCCGGTCGATGTTGTTTTCAATGTCTACGCCCATTGCCTGAAAGCAGGAGATCGTGGACAGACAGTCTGCGCCCTGCAAAAAATTAGTGATCTCCGTGGTGCCTTCTGCCAAAGCGCCAAACATGATGGCGCGGTGGCAGATGGATTTATCGCCGGGGATGGCAAGTTCGCCGCGAAGCCCGGCTGATTTTGTAATATTCATATCCATTGATATAGAATTCCTTTCATCATAAATTGTGTCTGACTACTTCGTGTGACTGATGTGTCAGAATGTAAGTACCGTTTATCGCTCATAGACCGTATAATGATATTTACGAAGCAACTCCACAGCCTTTTGCAAAGATTCCCCCTCGTACATTTCCAAATGGAGAACACCGTCTTCGAATTCGCGGTTATGGATGATCCCGATATTCTTGATGCTCAGATTGTTGCTGGCAAGAATGGTCGCGATCGTGGCAATCCCGCCAGCTTCATCGATCAGGTCACAGTAGAGCTCAAACACTTTTTTCAGAGGACCGGATTTGCTGATCGTAATGGAATCACGGTAATCCTTGGCGGATTGGAAAAAGCCGTTGATGGAGCCGCCGTCGGAAGCGGCGATCTCTTTTCTGATAGCGGATAACTGGTCGCTGAAACGGTCCATGATCTCTAAGATCTGATCCCGATTGGACAGACAGATATTTTCCCACATGACGGCAGAGGAGGAAGCAATTCTTGTAATGTCTTTAAAGCCTCCGGCTGCGATCGTCTTCATTGTTTCGTGTTCGTCATCGAGCTTCTGCACCAGATTCACCAGACTGGCAGCAACGATGTGCGGCAGATGACTGATCGTTGCAGTTGCGTGATCATGAGCACGGTAATCCAGTACCATGGTGATCGCACCAAGCGAACGGACCAGTTCCGTAAATTCTGCTACCTTGTCTTTGGGAGTTTGTGCAGTTGGCGTGATGATGTAGTATGCGTTTTCCAAAAGATAGGCAGTTGCGTTGTGATAACCGGTCTTTTCGGAACCGGTCATGGGGTGACCGCCGATGAAGCAGTGTTCCATGCCAAGCTGCATGGCTGCTTCGTGGATATCGGTTTTCACACTTCCTACATCAGTGACAATGGCACCTTCCTTTAACAGGGGCTTTAACTGCTCTAAATAGGAAATGTTCTGCTGAACCGGTGTGCACAGAAAGATCAGGTCACAGTTTCCGATCTCTTCCAGGGAAAGCAGGTGATCATTTTCTATGGTATGATCTTCAAATGCCTCGGTGATCGTTGATAAGTGACCGGAAGTAGCATATAATTTTTTTTCGGGGTACAGGCGTCTCAGCGTTTTTGCAATGGAACCGCCGATCAGCCCGAGACCGATAAATCCTATGTTTTCAAACGACATTCGTCTTATAACTCCTTTGCTCAAAGATGCATTCTATTATAACACAAATCACTGCCGCTTTAAAGTGAAAAAGTTATTCGTTCTTTATTTGTGAAAACTGAATAAAATAGTTGTTTTTTTTTCTATGTTTTAGTAGAATATACATATATCAAAAGTCCTGTCCGGTAATGGGGGAAAAAATATCATTTCTGCCGGGCAGAGAATGGTTTAGGAGGGTATCATTTATGAACGTTTACACAACTGAAAAGATCCGTAACGTCGTACTTTTAGGACATGGAGGGGCGGGTAAAACCAGCCTGGTAGAAGCAATGGCATATCTGGCTGGACAGACCACCAGAATGGGTAAGGTCAGCGAAGGCAACACCATCAGTGATTTTGATAAAGAAGAGATCAAGCGCTCATTTTCCATCAGCACATCTGTTGTTCCCATCGAGTGGGAAGGAAGTAAGATCAATATTTTGGATACACCCGGATTCTTTGATTTCGTTGGAGAAGTTGAGGAAGCAGCTGCAGTGGCTGACGCAGCCATCATCGTTGTTTCCGGTAAAGCTGGCATCGAGGTAGGTACGAAGAAGGCGTGGGAGATCTGTGAAAAGTATAAGCTGCCCCGTATGTTTTTCGTTACCGATATGGATATAGATAACGCAAGCTACCGTCAGGTAGTTGAGGATCTTCAGGCATTGTACGGAAAGAAGATCGCTCCGTTCCATCTGCCGATTCGCGAGAACGAGCAGTTTGTAGGTTATGTCAATGTGATCCAGCAGCGCGCAAAACGCTGGAAGGATGACGGAACCGTTGAAAAATGTGACATTCCCGATTACTCTCAGGCAAACCTTGAGATCTGCCGTGAGGCGCTCATGGAGTCTGTTGCTGAGACGAACGAAGAGTTCATGGATCGCTACTTTAACGGCGAAGAGTTCTCTGATGATGAGATCCGTCAGGCGCTTCGCGTCAATGTGGCAGATGGCAGCATTGTTCCTGTACTTATGGGATCCAATGTTCTTGCACGCGGTATGTATACACTGATGGTTGACATCGTAAAATATCTTCCCAGCCCGGATAAGCGCACCTGCGCAGGAATCAATGCAAAGACGAATGAAGTATTCCAGGCGGATTACGATTTCGCAAAGCCGAAGTCTGCGTACGTATTTAAGACGATCGTTGATCCTTTCATTGGAAAATACTCTCTAATCAAAGTGAACTCCGGTGTGCTGAAGACCGATGATCTGATGTACAATTACCACAAGGATGTAGAAGGAAAGATCGGAAAGCTCTATGTGATGTGCGGCGGCAAAGCAGAGGAAGTGAAAGAGCTTCATGCCGGAGATATCGGAGCCCTTGCAAAGCTGACCACTGCAGCTACTACAGATTCCCTGTCTACAAAGGCAAACCCGATCGCTTATATCCGTACAAGTATCCCTACCCCTTATACATACATGCGTTATAAGGCTAAGAATAAGGGTGATGAGGACAAGATTTCTCAGGCATTGCAGAAGATCTCTCAGGAGGATCTGACCTTAAAGGCAGTCAACGACAGCGAGAATGGCCAGACATTGATCTATGGTATCGGCGAGCAGCAGTTGGATGTTGTTGCAAGCAAGCTTCTTGCAAAATATAAGGTTGACATCGAGCTTTCACGTCCGAAGGTTGCATTCCGCGAGACGCTGCGCAAGAAAGCAGATGTAGAGTACAAGTATAAAAAGCAGTCCGGCGGACATGGCCAGTACGGTCACGTAAAGATGACCTTCGAGCCTTCCGGAGATCTTGAGAATCCTTATGTATTCGAGCAGATCGTTGTGGGCGGTGCCGTTCCGAAGAACTACTTCCCTGCAGTTGAGAAGGGTATTCAGGAAGCAGTAAAGAAGGGACCTATGGCTGCATATCCGGTTGTCGGTGTAAAGGCGGTTCTTTACGATGGATCTTATCATCCGGTAGATTCATCCGAAATGGCGTTCAAGGTGGCTGCTACACAGGCGTTCAAGAAGGGCTTTATGGATGCAAATCCCGTGCTCTTAGAGCCGATCGCATCCTTAAAGGTTGTTGTTCCTGACAGCTATACCGGAGACGTTATGGGAGATCTGAACAAGCGCCGTGGCCGTGTTCTTGGCATGAACCCCATCGAGGGCGGAAAGCAGGAGATTCTTGCCGATGTACCTGTAACCGAGCTGTACGGCTACAATACAGAGCTTCGTTCCATGACCGGTGGTGCCGGTGAGTTCTCTTATGAATTCGCACGCTACGAGCAGGCTCCTTCCGATGTTCAGGAGAAGGAGATCGCAGCACGCGCAAGCAAGCTGGATAATTCCGAGGAATAGTCTTCGGGGACGGTTCTTCTGCCACGAGGAGCGCCCTTTGTCACGCCGAAGTGTATTTAAATAACAAAAGAATTTCCTATTAAGGAAATAACCGAAAAGCCCGCATATGCGGGCTTTTCTTGCAGGAATGACCTGAAAATGATATACTCATGCAAATGAGGCAGTAGTAATGGAGGGATGCGTATGTTATTTGCGAAGGTGAGGCATGAACAGATGTATGACGGAAATATAGATGCCAGATTTCATGCTTTTTCAGAGCCGGAATGGTTTGATGATCCATATGTGAATCAGATCGTGGAAACAATTGATAAAAATAAAGTATTGGCAAGAGGGGTCTTTGAAAGCTCCGTTCTGGGCATTATTGGACCTGAGAGACTGAGTGGTGGTTGCAAGGCATTAATTCTGGCGTATAAAAAACCGGATCTAGAACAATGGATGGGGTTGTTTGGTGATAATTGTGTACTGCCGCTTATTGAGATCAGTAAGCAAGTAGATGTTACTATTGTATTCTCCTATGCAGTCTTGAATCTGCCGGATCAATTTGATGCAACTTTTGTTCAGACAGGAAGAATCACACATTCAAAGGAACAGTTTTTGGATGAATATTGTGAATTAATGCACGAGGCAAATGTGGCGGACGGACTGAGCAGGGGGTTATCATGATCGGTGGTTTTCAATTTCGATTAAATTCAAATAAGCTGCAGTATGACTTTGTCGTTCATCGAAAAATAACGAAAGTCGTTGGTGACAGCGCGACTGGAAAGTCAGAGTTAGTTACAACAGTTGCGATGAAGGATGATGCAGCTATGAACATCCATATTGTATGCAAATATGAGCCGGTTGAGATTAGCAGAGCATTTTCAGATATTCTATATAAAAAATTGAAAAAGTTACGAGAAGTCTCTGATGCAGAAATGATCAGGGAGACACTGGAAGAGTATGATGGATATGTTTTCTTCTGTGATGAAACATTTTCCTATTTGTTTACAGATGAGTTTGCTGTGTTTTGCAAATATACGGATTCTTTTTTTGTGATCTGCTGTCGTGCTAAGCTAACAAATCTGCCATACAGCCATGCTGAAATCTATCAGATGAAAACAAGTGGTAAATATCATACGCTTGAGCGTGTTTACGATGAGTATTTGAGGTTTCCTGACTTAGATGAAAGTAGTATTGCGTTGATCGAGGATTCTGGTAGCGGATTTGAGTTTTATTCACATACCATAAAATGCAACTCTGCGCATGGAAAATCAAATCTTCCCATACTCTTGAAAAATATGGAAGAGAATGAAAAATACTCGGTGATTATTGCTGACGGAGCTGCGATTGGATCGGAGATAGCAGATATTATTGCATTTAAGAAAAATGCGGTGTTATTTCTTCCGGAGAGCTTTGAATACCTGCTTTTGGCATCTGATTTGTTTGGAGACTTGGATATTGATGATCAATTACAACATACAGAAAATATGCTTCAGGATTAGATTTTTCATGGGAGCAATTCTATACAGACCTGATTGTTTCGCTGACACGAGGGAAAAAATATCAGTATAGCAAGAAGAGATTGAATCCCTGCTATATAGAGAAATGTTGTGACGATCCCTCATGTGAGCTGGTAAAAATGTCGGATAAGTTCAAAAGCGTGATTGGAAAATATATGGAAAAAATGTAAATACAGAAAAAATAGGATAATCCTCGAAAGAAAGGCTGCCACTCAGAGTATATCGGCAGCCTTTTCTTGTTTTATGCGCATAATATTCGCAGAAAATCCCCAATAATCATTATTGTTAAAAAAATCTGTCTAAAATAATCAATCAGATTTCTTTTTGTTCCTCGGATAAGGTTTCTTTACATCTGTCAGACCGATCAGATAATCCACACTTGTATTATGAAAATCTGCCAGTTCAGCAAATATTTCAATTGGGATCGCGCGCTCATCATTTTCGTATCGGGAGTACGTGCGCTGGGAAACGTTTAGTATATTTGCGATCTCTGTCTGTGTCATATCCAGATCTTCCCGCAGGTTTCTTATTCGTTCGTATTTCAAAAAATCACCTCATTATCAGTATATGTTAGTTCAAAAATTACTTTCTCAACCTAGACCATATTGGCCTATTTACAAATAGACCAAAACAGTCTAAAATAATTATGTAAATATAAGATGCCGGAGAGGTAAATTTGTTATGTATTGTAAAAACTGTGGAGCAGAATTAAGCGAGGAAAGTAAGTTTTGCTATAAATGTGGTGCGAGTACAGAAGAAGGAAATATTCATGCAAACAGACATCAGGATTTGAAAAAGACAGCATTGTTGATCAGCATGATACTTCTTATCGTTGTAGCTTTGGTTGTTATTTTCCTGTTTGTAAAGAAAATGATTCATGAAAAGCAAGATGCGAACAGCTTTCCTAAAGCAGCTACAGAAATGGATAACGGCGATGCTTTTATTAGCGATAATGAGGTGTTAAATGTGTCTGATGCCGCAGACCAATATATTGAAAATGCTAAGATGTATGTGGAAAAAGGAGACTTATACAGCGCAAAAAGCATCCTGGAAAAAGGTTATGAAGATACACAGGATGAGTCGTTGCAAAATGTGTCTATTTATGGTCCGCTTTCCTGTTATGATAATGTGTTGATCACGGAAGAATTTCCAGTTGTTGCTACATGTGAATATGTTTTCTCCAATAACACGGTGATTGGAAAAATTAATTTCCTGGAGACATCGGCCGCGAGAATTGAGTATTTTTTTTCTTCTGAAGAAGAACGAATCATCGGTGAAGTGATTACTGCATACAATATGTCGGTTGCCGGCGTTAACTCGAAGGCTGACGAAATATTACAGCAGGATGTCTATTATTGCTTTGATTGCTTATATAATGAAAAAGGCGAAGTGGTATCGCTTGTGGACGAGTATGATCAAGAAGAATTTGTAACGATGGAATATGAAAATGGAAGATGCGTGTCTGTAGATTACATGGATACATACCACTTTCAATATGATGACAAAGGGCGGATTACATCTGTTACGATCCCTGATTCAGACTCCAATTTGCAGATGCTTTTTGCATATGGCCCGGATGGCAGTTATACGGTCAGGGGACCGGCAGGAATGAACTCTGATTTTTTTGGAAAAATGGGGGACAGCTGGGAACTGACAGTGAATCAAAGCGGATTTCTTCAGGAGTTGATCGTCGGTGAAGAAAAAATCATAGAAGTAGAATTTGGTGATCGTGGGGAAATAATATGTAGTAATGGACTTATGGATGATTATTACGGAAGAGATAAACAGATAGAATATGAATATAAAGAGGATGGAGACATCAGCAGAGTTCTCATATATGGAACGGATAGCGAAAGTTCTCAGGAGTACATTTTAGAAGCGGAAGTAATCTATTTATACAATTCAAAGAAGCAGATGACCGATATTGTCTGCAATAGTTTTGACGGGATTGACACGAAATCATATTATGAGAAATTATCTTATCACATTGATTATGATCAGAACGGACGGGGTGTTCGAATTGAGGAAACAGGCAATGGGGACCAAAATGCAATCTATGAAATATCATATTCCGATGATGGTAAAGTAGAAAGAATCAAAGGTTTGGTTAATAATACAATAGTTGTGTTCAAATATGAATATGATAGGTATGGCAGATGGTTGGGAATGGTCAATATTAGTGAATCCGATGAACAGGCAGAAAAATTGGATGAGCCAGACAATGTTGTTGATTCAGAGACGAGTCCGTATCTGATCACAGACGCCGCTGAATCAAGATTATATCTGATTGCGGATGAACATCCATGGGAGCAATTCCTATATGCTTATCTTGTGCTGGAGGAAGTAGAAAGTGGCGAAACAAATGTTGTCTCCATACCTTGTGAAACAGTTTTGTATGCCATGGATGATACTGTAAAAAGAGTCTGCGATTTTCAAGATCTGAATGAAATAATCATTTCCTTGAATGAGAATTATGACTTAAATCTATCAGATTTTGTCAGTATTTCCATTAAAGATCTCTTGTCTGAGATGTCACGGCAATCGGGGAATCGATTGGATTTGGGTACAACCTTTACGAGTGGTGAGATAGAAGAAATCAGTAGCTTAATACAATCGGATGCAAATAAAGATCTGATGCTGGAAGCATGGAACAAAGCTTTGGACAAACAGGAATTAAGCCCTGCAGATCTGTTATATATTGGTGATATTTTCGCTCAAAAACAGATTTCTCCCAAGTTAAGAAAGAAATTTGGAGAGACATTGTTTTTGCTGTTTGATGAATTGCCTGCCACACGTACGATTTTTGAAACCGTATATACGGGTTATGAGGAAGAAGAATTTAAACAAGACTGTTTAGTAAACTACAACGGAGCACACATAGCGACTGTATTTACGGATCGGGAATCAATGGAAAGTTTAGGTGTATGTTATTATCCGGAGGATGCGGCGGCGTTTTCTGCTCAGGTACAATATCACTGGTCGGGAAACACGAATTATACTCCGAGTGAAAAAGTAAGTTATATTGCAGCAAGAATGAAAGAGATTTATGCAGAAGAGGTAGAGAATTAATGTTTTGCAGATGTTGTGGAAAAGAAATTGGCGATCATGAAAATTATTGCAGATATTGCGGTGCGAAAATAAAGAAAGAGATAGGCTTAAAAACAAAATACCGGGAAGCGTTTATATTATGTATCTGTCTTTGTGCGTTAGTAGTTGTTGGTGTAGCATCTATAAAATTGCATGATGCCAAAGAAGCCGCTGAATCTTCTGCATATGCGGACGAGAGTATGGATTCATTTACTGACTTTGAGGAAAGCGCAGAGAATATTAATATAGAAAAATACGATTATGTCGGTGACTACAATGAAGATGGCATAGCGGTAGCTCAATTAGATGGTTATTATGGATTCGTTGACGATGAAGGAAAAGAACAGACGGATTTCGTGTATGAATATGCAGAGAACTTTGTGGGTGATTTGGCATTAGTGAAGAAAGATGGATATTATGGATACATAAATAAGCAGGGTGATACTGCCATCGGGTTTATGTATGATGAAGCAACATCTTTTGATGCTGACTATTTTTTAGCAATTGTAAAAACCGGAAACGGAAAAGGAGTTATTGATCAAATGGGATCTTATATTGTAAACCCTCAGTATTCTGATATTTATTTTGATTCAGGATTTATTGTGACTGTAATCTCGCAAGATACAATTGGAAGTATTGATAAATGTGGAGTGTATACAGTATCCGGGTCACATATTATTGAAGATATATATACTGGCTTTTACTTCATTGATGAAAAAATATATGCCACGGAACATGAATCATTAGGTACTTTATTTAATTATTATGGTAACAATCTACTGAGTTCAGAGGAACTACATGGCGCTCTTGAAATTAGTCCGCCGATAAATGGGGTTTCCATTGCGAAATATGATTCGGGCATCTCATATAACGCAGGATTCGCGACAAACAGGGTTTTTTATTATCTATATTATGATACAGAACTAAAACCTGTTATAGATACAAAATTAAGCTGGACTACTTATTTTAATAAGTTAGGATATGCAATTGCACGTTATAGTGCAATTAATGACCTGAAGAACATTGATAAAGAGGATGCAATCTATAGTGGATACAAGGGTCATGAATTTGCAATCATTCGGAATGATGGAACAGAAGAGTTACGCATTCCAGAACCAGATTATAATGAAGAATATGTTGATGTAAATGACTTTTATGTTCTTGTACATAGCAGTTCTGGCGCTGGATCTGATATGTTGCTCGATAGGGCTTCCTTCCAAAGAATACCCTGTTATCATCCGACTATGGTAGATGGAACGAATTGTATTATTGTTCAGGACAAAGACTCTGGATTATATGGATTATATGATGGGCTGTGCATAACAAAAAAATGCATTTATAATGATATTTCCTATGATGAAGTAGGTGGGTTCTTTACACTGATGCAAGGTTCAGAGGAAGAAGAGTATGTACCTGTTTCAGCATTGCAAAATGAAACTAATGATTTAGAGGAGGTGCGGGAGAAAAGACGCGCCGAAGAACATGAGGAACAGGAAAAAGCAAATGCGCAAATTGAAGAATCTTTGGATGCATTAATCGAAGAAGTTAGCAGTAGAGTAAAAGACGATCCTGATGACGAAGAATGAGATCCATAAGCCTTGGTCTACATAAAATTAAAGATGCGGTATTTGGTGAATGAAAGGTAATAGATAAGGAGCATAACGATGTATTGCAGTCAATGCGGGAAAAAAATAAGGGATGATGGAAAATTCTGTGAGTTTTGTGGAAAAGAAATCGGTAAAAAATATGTAAAAAAAACGAAAACTCATCACGGGGCCAAGAATAAATGGGTATTGTTTGGCATAATTGGGTTGGTTGTTCTTGCTATAGTCTTTTTGGTTCTTCACATGATTAATAATAATACAGAATCTGATATTTCGGTAGGTGGTAACTATTACGGCAGTTATGAGCGGTGTGATGGCAATATGCCTCTGGGAATAGATGATAATGTATGGGGAATGACAAAAGAGGAGTTTCAGCAGTACACGGGAATCCTATTGGGCGAAAACGTAGAGTCTGATATGAAAGTGTATGAAAGGTACGAATTACCGACACAGTCCGGTTATGGATATCGAACCAATAGTAATTCTTATGTTCTGTTTTTTGATGGCTATGGATTAAGTATGGTTGTTCTTGATGCGGGTTCAGATCCGGAGAATGACGTACAAGCGGATCTGGCAGGAGAAATGTTAAACTGGTTAGATGACCATGGGACATTTAAAGCGAAAAAGGATGACAACAGTTTTCTATTATATGAACTGCATAAAAGCTATGCATTGATTCAAAACAAGTATTTGAAAAAATTTGAACCGGCCAATTTGCACACGTTTATTTGTTATGTGTCTAAAGATTCATACCGGGACGGCAAGAACTTTGTTTCAAACATTGATGACTTAATGGAACAGGCAGAGAGGGATCCATCTGGTAGTAAGGGAATTCCTCTTGCAGAGGTGTTTGATGGGGAAGACCGGGTGTTTACATTATATGCGGACGATATTGTTGAAGATAGAATAGAAATCATTAGTAATACAGGCCTGGATTCATCAGAATATGCGGTGGGGATTAGTCTGAAACCGGAGAAAGCAGATGAATTGGAAACGGTTACGACTGCTTATGCTTTGAATTATTTAGATTATCAAACGCTTCGTACAGAGGAAAAGGAAATCCACATCGGCGGGCCTATCAGTAGCGGAGACATGGTATTGGCATATTTTGAAGATAAGAAAACTGCGAAAGCATATGCAGACTGGCTGAAGGAGATGATAAAAAAATGAAATGAGGAGAGGAAAAAACTTTTACTGCGAGATGATAATGAGTATGAGATAAGCCATATGGCGGAGGTGAATGATGATAGAAAATGCAATTAGATTTTTTCATGCAAATGAAGACAATGATCAGGCACTTTTTCAAGTGTTTCGTCTGCTAGCGACAGAGACTGTATTTCTTCCGGTTAACCATGCCGGGAGCTTACTGTCTTTACAAATGGGTAATGATGATGTGATTCCTATTTTTACATCGGAAAGCAACGTACCACAGAATGAACCGATCGAATTACGTCAAGTTTATCTTAAGGATTACAAAAATGCATTGATAAGAGCGAAGAAGCATTTGATCGTAAATCCGTTTAGTGAAGACGAGACTTGGTTTCTCATTCCGTATGAATCACTTCATATGTTTTTGCTACCAATAATAGAAGAGTTATGACGAGGAGGAAAGGGTTATGAGAAAAATGAGACTGGTTAAAAAATGGGGTATCTGCATACTAAGCATGGTTTTGCTTGTTATGAGCATTCGGTTTGATGTATCAGCTGCATCGTTCGATGATGTTAATTCTGATTCTATGTTTTTTAAGCAGAGTACATCATATACGTGTACGCTGGCATCTGCGGCAATGATGGTTCGGAGAGCGGCGTTATTAAATGGTAACAGCAATTGGAGCAGTGTTACCGAGAATAATATGAAAAATGCTGGGTGGAGCGGTGGACTAAAAAATTCTTTTTCTTATGCAGGAATCAGTGTTTCAGCGCAGGGAGGAACAAGTAATCTTTCGGCAGTATGGAACAAATCCAGTTCTCAAAAAGCAGAGCTTTTCCGTTCATTACTGGAGCAGCATCCGGAAGGCATCGTTATGTATTGTAAAAAGAGTCATAATATCAATGCATATGTCCATGCCATTTTACTGACAGATTATACAGATGGAAGTTTTTATTGCTCTGATCCAGCCAGTAACGCGCCAAGAGGAAGAATTCCGCTAAGCAGTGCAACTGTCAAAATGGATAACGCTTTTAAGTACTGGTATGTTTCAAGCCCGAAGCTTGCTTTAAGTGAAAGCAATTCGCAATCAAGTGTATTTCACAGTACACCGGTGGATCTTGGCACAGATTTTTATGCTTATATCATCAATACCTTTGCATGGAAGCATTTAACGAATGACGGGTGTAATGTGTCTATGAGATCGGAAACAGGAGCATCGAATCAAATCTGGAAATTTGAACGTCAGGGAGATTGTTCTTATAAAATCATCAATTATCAGGATAATCTAGTACTGGATGATCAAAACTTTGGGCAGACGAACGGAACAAATGTTGCTGTATGCGGAAATAATGATTCTGATGCGCAGCGCTGGTTCGTTTATGGATCATCCGGTGAGTATTACCTGCGGGCAAAGTGTGGAAATCTGGTATTAGATATAAATTGTGCCTCCACAGAAGATGGAGCCAATGTGCAGATGTGGACGAAAAATGATTCTGTGGCACAGAAATTCCAAATTTGGAAATTGAATCAGCCGGGAAAAACAAATGTATATTGCTCCGTGGGATCCGGATATAAAGACACAACTTTTTCATGGGACAAGGCATCAAATGCATCAACTTACGATCTGAAGATATGGAAGGATCAGTTGTGGCAGGGTGATGCGTATAAGATTTTGTGGGATCTGACTGGAAATTCAGCACAGGTTAGTTTGCCGCCGGGGTATTATGAGGCTTATGTGGATTCAAGAAATGGTGCCCTCATCAATATGAGTAATAATGTTCTGAAATTTACGGTGCCTGAGGGTTCACCGGAAAATATTACGATTGAAAAACCCACAGATTCTGAAAAAGAATGTCAGCATCAATTTGGTTCTTGGATTGTCATTAAGAAAGCAACTTCTACCACAGATGGGACTGAGCAAAGAACATGTAAGCTCTGCGGAAAAACTGAAACACGTACAATAAAGGCAACCGCTGATAAAAATACAGATAAAGACGGTGCATCCACTCCGACAGGGAAAAAACCGCTTTACTGCATGATTTTTGATGTGAACAATGGAAATCCGCTAGAGAATAATTATAAGTATATTTATAGCGGAAATGCCCTGGGGACACTTCCTGTTCCGAGCCGGGAAAACTATGTGTTCAAGGGCTGGTATTTGCAGAAAACAGGTGGGTTAAGAGTTTCAGAGAAAACAATTGCCAATTCGAATGCGAGACTTTATGCCAGATGGGAACGGGTGATCGTACCGAAAATATCAAGGTTGTATGTCTGGAGTGAAAGTAGTGCAGAAGCAGAAGTGGCGTACGGAGGAGGAAGTGGCGCAAACGGTTATGAAATATTATACTCCACAGATAAAAAATTCAAACGAAACACCTTAATGGTAACAACTTCTGATACAAGTAAAACCTTTACAGGGCTTTCAAAAGGTAAAACATACTATTTTAAGGTCCGCATGTACAAACTGGACTCTACCGGAAAGAAAATATATGGAAAATACTCTGCAGTAAAGAAAGCGAAGATTAGAAAATAGATCATAATTTAGTAAAATGAAAGAGAACTATTTTCGGAGAGGTTGTATCGGCACGCAGGGAGGAACGGTCATGAGAAAATGCAAATTAATATTAACGGTTGTATTGATGCTTACAATTTTGGGCAGTATCACGGTTTATTCAACGCATGAAGCACAGGCAGCAACTAACAAGGCAGAAGCGGTTTCATCAAGTGAGCAAAAGAAGATTGAAAAATTTTTGGACAAATATACATCCGAGTATTTTGATCAATGCCGTGCCACTATTTTGTTTCGAAAAGGTCAGGTTTTTCAACTAAATAAGAAGCGAAAAACGGATATGGCTATTATGGCATTAAATCCGGATTCTTCATTCATTAAATTGGAGAAATCCTATTCAGATCAACTATGGAAGAAATATAATCCATATCGTGGTTTGTGGATCTATTCAAAAGGAATGAAGACTAAGATCATGAAATCCGGAAAAAAATTATTTGGAAGTTCTTTTGAGTTGGAGTTTACTCACGATACACCTTATAGTGAATTGGCTGATCGTTATTATTACTTTTTCCCGCTATCTTACGATAACAAGTATCTTGTAAATAATATTGTTGACTGGGGCGATTGTGATGTCAAGCATGAATATATGAGTGTAAAAAAGAAAAATGGGCTATATGTTGTTAAGGCTAAGTATACATATGTTGAACCCGTAGAGACAGAAAAATACAAGGAATCAACTAATATTACTGTAAAATTAAAGAAAAATGGGAACTCATATATTATCTCAGATATAAAGTGTTCATAACGTTAAAGCATTAAAATTATAGGAGACAAGAGCCATGAAAAAGATTATTTCACTTATTTTGTGTGTTTGCATGCTGGCAAGCGGATGGATGTATGTAAAACCTACGGAGGTTCATGCGGCTTCCAAAGTGGAAACAGCAAAAAAAGCAGCGTTAAAAGCGTACCAAAAGTTTTTAAAAAAGTATGAATCACATTATGAGCCAGAGGAAGGCGCGTGGGATAAACGAAATAAAGAAAGTAAAAAATACTGTTCATCTTTCGCCATTTTAGATATGAATGGAGATCGTATTCCGGAATTAGTGACTGTCCATTGGAATGGTTATAAGGATTCAGAGGATCATATCTACACATTTTCAAGCGGAAAAATCAAGGAAGTGATAAAAGGTGGAATAGAGGTAGTAAATTCAGCAGGAGGCAACATATATTCATATTTTTGCGATCAAAAGCATCTCCATGTGCAATATTATAATGGGTGGATTGGGATAGAGGAAGATACGGCGTACCGTTTGAGCAAACAGAACAAGCTATCAAAATACTTGTATTCTTCTTGTCTCTCAAATGAGAATGGTTCGAAAAAAAGCGAATATATGGAAAATGGAAAGAAGATTTCTTCAAAAACATATCAAAAGCTGAGCAGGAAATGCGGGAAATCAAACTTTTCATACTGGAGAGAAAATACATCAAAAGAACGAAAAAAGATACTTTCCTGAAGAAGAAAAATAAAGCTTTCATTTTACAGAAAATCCGTTATACTAACAGTAAGTGGTTTGTATAGCGGATTTTTTGCAGGAGGTAGCACATGGCAAGAACAGTCGCAATCGGGATACAGGATTTTGAACAGGTTATTACCAATGATTATTTTTATATTGACAAGACAGATCTGATCCGGGAATGGTGGGAAAGTGGTGACAGTGTTACGCTGATCACCAGACCGCGTCGTTTTGGAAAAACGCTGAACATGAGCATGTTAGAAAAATTTTTCTCCGTGGAGTATGCGGGAAAAAGTGAGTTGTTTGAGGGTGTCCTATCGATGAACAGATTGTATATAACCAGCTGGATAGCAGTGAAGGAGCCATTTGGAGTCTGCTTCTTGCAAGTGGATATCTCAAAGTATTAAAGAAAGAAGAGAAGGAAGTGGCAGGCAGGAAAACACACTATGAATTGAAGCTTACAAATGAAGAAGTAAAAGACATGTTTTACGATATGGTGCAGGCATGGTTTAAGGAGCCAAACGGGAGCTATAATGATTTTGTGGATGCGCTTTTGCAGGGAGACCTGGATGCCATGAATGAATATATGAACAGGGTGACAATGTTGATGTTCAGCAGCTTTGACACCGGAACGATGCCTTCCGGCTCTCAGCCGGAACGGTTTTACCACGGTTTTGTGTTAGGACTGATGGTGGATCTTTCAGACAGATATATCGTTACCTCGAATCAGGAAAGCGGATTTGGCAGATATGATGTGATGTTGGAGCCAAAGGACAAAGACGAGGATGCAATGATTCTTGAGTTCAAGGTATTTCATCCGAGAAAAGAGTCATCTCTGGAGGATACCGTTCACTCCGCTCTCGCTCAGATTAAGGAAAAGCAGTACGAGACAGTCCTGATTGCCCGGGGCATCCCGTCAGAGCACATCCGTAAGTACGGGTTTGCCTTTGAAGGGAAAAAGGTGCTTATCGGATAGACCCCGTTCATTGTCATTGTTTGGAGTTGGTAAAAAAAATGATTGATGCAGGCTATCACCTGAAAAGTGTATAGAATCCGCAATTTTATGTCCTTAAAAGTGTTGTTTACAACATTTTTAAGGACATGGTGAAAAAATAATGTGTATTTATTCTTTTTTTGCTTTACTTCAGCAGATAGCAGTGCAGCATCGGTCCGGAACCCTTGCCGAGATCAAGCCCGGCAGCCAGGGCACCGGAGATGTATTCCTTGGCACGGCTAACGGATTCATCCAGCGGGAATCCTTTCGCAAGATTGGACGCGATGGCACTGGAAAGTGTACAGCCCGTTCCGTGGGTGTTTTCGGTCTGGATGCGTTTTCCCTCGAACCATTGGAAGGTCCCGTTTGCATACAAAAGATCATTGGCGTCATTGACACTGTGACCGCCCTTTAATAGGACGGCGCAGCGGTAAGTGTCGCCGATTTTTTTTGCGGCGGCACGCATGTCATCTGCTGATTGAATCGTGCTGTCGCTTAAAATCTCTGCTTCCGGGATGTTCGGTGTGACCAGGGTTGCCAGTGGAAGAAGTTCAGTTGTGAGCGTGTGGATGGCATCGGTTTTCAGCAGGGCAGAGCCGCTCGTTGCGACCATGACCGTATCAACCACGATATTTCGTGCCTGATAGAAGCGCAGCTTTTCTGCAATGACGCGGATTAGCTCGGAGGAAGCAACCATGCCTATTTTGACTGCGTCAGGGAAAATATCTTCGAATACTGCATCCAGCTGCTGGCCTAAAAATTCCGGTGCGACCTCGGAAATCGCGCGCACGCCGGTGGTGTTCTGGGCGGTAAGTGCCGTGATGGCGCTCATCGCATAGACTCCGTTCATTGTCATTGTCTTGATATCTGCCTGTATTCCGGCACCTCCGCAGGAATCGGAGCCTGCAATCGTGAGGGCGGTTTTCGTATTTTTAGCGTCCATATGTGTAATCTCCATTATTTTGCGAAACTTCATAGATTGTCATACCTGTTTCTGATGTATGGCAATGATTTGATGGCAAAAAGGGTACTTATTTGGGGTTTGCTGTCAGTAGATCAGTTATCTTGCATTTCAATTCTCCGGTGGCTTTTTGTATATCCTCCGCTCCAAAAATAGCTGACACAACCGCAACACCGTCCATGCCGCCGCCGGCAAGCCCATCCACATTTTCGTAACTGATGCCGCCGATGGCAACTGCCGGAATATTGACTGATGCGCAGATCTCCTTAAGCTGTTCGTTTGTGATGCGGATCGCCGTCTGTTTGGTGGGAGAGGGAAAAACTGCTCCAACGCCAAGATAGTCGGCACCGGCATGCTCTGCTGCCTGCGCCTGTGCCACTGTTTTGGCGGTTGCTCCAATGATAAATTCGGGCGGCGTTTCTTTTCGGATCTGTGCAACAGGGGCGTCCTCGATACCGACATGCACACCGTCCGCGCCGCTTTCCAGCGCGATCCGTACGTTGTCATTGATGATGAGCGGAACGTTGTAAGAATGACAGAGGGTAACAAGCTGCTTTGCCTCCTGCAGAAAGGATTCTTCATCCAGATCCTTTTCCCGCAGCTGAACGATGGTTGCCCCGCCTTTTAAAGCATCCTCAACCTGCTCATATAAGGTCTGTCTGCCGACCCATGCACGGTCGGTCACTGCATACAGCAGTAATTGTTCTTTTTGAAATTTCATTCGTGTTCTCCAAACAAATTATAAAAACGATGCAAGATACGAGTCTGTAGCTTCACACGTCATGGCACTGCTCATGATGCATGCGCCCGCGGCCCCGGCTTCCTTGACAGAAGAATAGTTTTCGGGACTGATACCGCCGATGGCATAGACCGGGATCGACACCAAAGAGCATACATCACGAAGAAATTGAAGTCCACGTCCGGGCATCCCTTTCTTACAGTCTGTGTCAAAGATATGTCCTGCAGTGATGTAGGTACAGCCAAGCGCCTCAGCTTCCATTGCATCTTCTACAGAGTGGCAGGAAGCACCGAGAATCTGATAGCTGCGGTGTTCCGTTTCCGAAAGCCTGCGCAACACCGGTAATGGCAGGTGCAGGGCAGGGTGGTGAAGTGTGTATGCTGCATCTGCATAATTGTGTAAAATACATAAAGTGTCATATGTTTTGCAAATGCATAACACTTTTTTAGCCAGCTCACCATACGCTTCCTTACTCAGATCCTTTTCACGAAGCAGGATCGCAGCCGGATGCGCCTTGGCAAGCTGTTCGATCCGTGTCAGAAAATCCTCCTGACAGAGTGCACGGTTCGTCACGCAGATCATTCCGCGTGAGAGCATGGCGTGAGTCAATTCGGTTTCAGCAGGATCGTGTGTTCCGCAGCCGGATATCATTCGGTCAGACATACAGGTAATCATTCAGAACGGGCTGCAGTCCTTCGTCAGCG
>JAQYOU010000117.1 GCA_028727105.1 bacterium | reverse complement strand
GTGAAGGTGATCAACCTTCTGGAGATGGATAAGTCCGACTGCTATAACCCGTTTTTTTATATCAGAGAGGAAACGGATGTTGTCAAGCTGATTACAAACCTGATCAGCAACACGACACCAAAGGGCGCAACGCCCACGGATCCATTCTGGGAGAAGGCAGAGGGCTTGTTTTTGCAGGCAATCTTCTATTATGTATGGCTTGAAGTAAAACCGGCACAGAGAAATTTTGAGACGGTGTTAAAGCTTCTCGGTGAAGCAGAGGTTCAGGAACAGGGCAAACCGTCCAAACTGGATGTGCGGATGAAATTTCTGGAATCAAGTTCACCGCTTGGTTCCAGCCATCCGGCTGTCAAACAGTATAACAAGTGCATGAGAGGAGCCGGTGATACCGTCCGTTCAATCATTATCAGTGCTAACTCACGATTAGCCTTTCTTGAAAACAAGCAGGTACTGCGACTTTTGTCGAAAGATGAACTGAGACTGTCGGAGATCGGTATCGGAGTAAATGGAGACGGGGAAACAAAGACGGCATTGTTTTGTGTGATCCCGGACAGTGATAAATCCTACAATTTCATTATCGGTATGCTCTACACGCAGATCTTTCAGGAACTGTATTATCAGGCAGATTTCAACTGCGGCGGCAGGCTTCCGATCCATGTGACCTTTATGCTGGACGAATTTGCGAATGTTGCATTGCCGGATGACTACTGCTCGCTGCTTTCTACCATGCGAAGCAGAGAGATCTCAAGTATTATCATCATCCAGAATTTTGCCCAGCTAAAGGCACTGTTCAAGGATACCTGGGAGACTATTCCGGGCAACTGTGATACGTTCATATACCTTGGAGGTAATGAACAGAGTACCCATAAGTATGTTTCCGAACTGCTTGGTAAAGGAACGATTGACAAGAAGTCAAGCGGAGAGACAAAGGGTAGACAGGGAAGCGCGTCAAGAAATTATGATGTGCTTGGCCGCGAACTGTTCACACCGGATGAGGTCCGGAAGCTGGATAATAAGAAATGCATCATCTTTATCCGTGGGTTTGACCCGATCATGGATCAGAAGTATGTTCCATTCAAACATCCGATGTTCAATCAGACAGCCGATGGTAAGGGCGAACCCTATATTCACAGGATCAGGGATTCCGGTCATCTGATCGGACCACCCTTTGAGCTTCTCTCGGAAAAAGCAGTGTCACATTTCGAGAAGATGAAGGACAAGGGTGAGAAGGTATATATTGATTCGCTCACTTATGAGCAGTTTATGCTGCTTGGTGATACAGACCTGAATCGTCGGTTTACCATGAGGGATGAGGCGGAGCAGAAAGCGAAGCTTGATCAGGAGCAGGCAAACGAGCTGGAGTATGTGGATGAGTCACAGAAAGCAGACGATGCCGAAAGCAGCGGGACAGGCATGAAACTGGTGAGAAATCCGGAAAGGGAAAAGCCGAAGTGGGAGGACACGATCACAAACCGAATGGTGCACTGGTCTTATACCCCGGAGCAGAAGGCGGAATTAAAGAAGGCTTTGGCAGAAGGCGTTCCAAAAGCTACCATTCTGACCTATTTCTATCCGGAAGTATCCGTTGAAAAGATGCAGGCATACAGAACAAGACAGTAGCATCGGTTCTTATGCAAAATCAAAACAACAGGCACTGCCTGATCATATAGAGTAACTGTTAATGGCCGGTATGAGGAAACTTGTACCGGCGTTTCTATTTTAAGAAAAGGAGATTTTCAAAATGAAGAGAGAACAGATCATTACAACAAACAAGAAAATGGAGGGAAAGAACATGAAGAAAAAGTTTATGCGTATGAAGCAGCGTGTGATCGCAGCAGTAAATGGCGCGATTATGGGAGTGATGCTTATGAGCACGACCTGCCTGGCATCAGCCACCGGTAGCTCCAGCGGTTCCGGAGGCTCTGGCGCTTCAGGAACCGCGGCAGTCACACAGCCGCTTGAAAACTTAAAGACACTGGTCATCGCAGTCATCGGTGCGGTAGGCGTCATCATTCTTGCAAAGAATGTCATGGAGTTTGCGCAGGCATATCAGCAGCAGGATTCATCAACCATGAACTCAGCACTGAAAGGAATTGTAGCAGGTCTTATGATGGCGGGTATTTCTGCCGTACTTACATTCTTAGGTTTCTGATATTGATGGAACGAAGAATGAGAAAAGAGGTGAAATACAAGCATGGATATTTTTAAGCTGGGAGACAAAATACTGGCACTTTTAGAAGTAGTGTTTGGATTTTGGAATAATCAGATTTCCTTGGTTTTTGCATTGCTTGGACAGTCACCAGTCAGTTTTAAGAACGGAGGACCGTGGGCAGTCATCGAGAGCATAGAGCCAACCTTTGTCGGGGTTGGTTCTTCTCTCGTTGTACTGTTCTTCGTGATCGGTTTCTGCTCGGAAAGCATAGATGTCAAGGATGAAATGCGGTTTGAGTCCATTCTGCGGATGCTCATCCGGCTTGGACTGGCTGAGTGGTTTGTGGCAAACAATGTCACGATCATGAAAGCATTTTTTACTTCCATCGGAAGTCTGGTATCGCTCATATCACAAGGTTCGACAACACAACTGAAGATTGACAGCGCACAGGCGACCGTCATTCAAAACTTAGGCTTTGGTGAGAGTCTGGTCATGCTGATACTTACCGCATTTCTTGCAATTATCATCATTATCTGTGGCTTTTTCATCATATATACGGCGTATTTCAGGTTCTTAAAGATCCTGATCATCGTACCACTTGGAGCGATTGCATGTTCAACGATGGCCGGTAATCGAATGGTGAGCCATACGATGTCAACGTATTGCAAGTATTTCCTTTCATGCGTACTGGAAGCCGTAACCATGGCACTTGCGATTGCGGTATGTAATGCCTTTATCAATGCGGGACTGCCGTCTTTCACCGGAAGCTATGCTGACTGGGCACAGACACTGATCTACCTGTGTGAGATGACATTTACCATCGCAATGACTGTCGGAAGCGTGAAAGGTGCACAGACACTTACAAGTAAAGCATTTGGATTATAGAGAGAGGATGGTGAAGAAATGGTCATTGAGATAAATAAGGACATCGACCGCTATCAGGAATCAGTAGCGTTGGGACTTACAGCCAGACAGCTGATCTTTTCCGTAGCGAGTGTGGTAGTTGGAGGCGGTATCGTACTTCTTCTGTACAAATATATTGGTCTTACCGGTTCGGCATATGTGGCAATTCCCTGTGTGGCACCGATCGCACTTGGAGGCTTTTATTCATTTAACGAGATGAACTTCTATGAGTACATGGCAAAGAAGTTATTTTTCCTGTTTGGAAATAAAGCGCTAACCTATGTTTCCACTGAGGGAGAACCGGCAATAAAGGAATATGCATCCGACTCCGCAGGACAGGTAAAAAGAAAGCAAAAGAAAACAAGAAAGCGAGGTTAGAAGCAATGGGTTTATTTACAGATGGCTTTAAGCTGCTTAAAAAGGCAAGTGAACCATTATATAAAACGCCAAAGTCGATTCAGCAGACGATCGAGATTATGGCAGTTGCTGAGAACGGTATCTTTGAAGTGAGTAAAAACAAGTTTTCCAAGTGCTACCGTTTTCAGGATATCAACTATACAACAGCGACTGAGGATGAACAGATCGGTATTTTTGAACGGTACTGCAAGTTCTTAAATTCGCTGGACTGCAATTACAAGATCACCGTAAACAATAAGAACAAAAACATGGATGACCTTCGGGGAAAAGTTCTTATTTCAGAAAAAGAAGATGGTTTCAATAATTATCGTCGGATCTATAACGATATTATCGAGGAAAAAATCATTGAGGGCCGACAGGGAATTGAGCAGGAAAGATACCTGACACTCACGATCGAGCGAAAGAATTTCGAGGAGGCAAAAGCGCAGTTCGCAACACTGGAAGCAACCATTCACAAGGCTTTCATTGAGCTGGGAGCGGAAATCGTTCCTCTCAGCGGAAATGAACGTCTGAAAGTGTTATATGACTTCTATCATTTGGGAGATGAGGGGAGTTTTGACTTTGATATCCGTCAGGCAAAGAAAGTCGGAGCTGATTTCAGGAATGATCTGTGTAATGGCATGGTGAAATATTTCCCGGATCATTTTGAGGATGAGAGCAAATACTGCAAGGCACTTTTCATTAAAAAGTACCCGAGCAGCCTTTCAGACCGGTTCATCAATGAGATCACATCACTTCCGGTGCACTCGATCACAAGTATTGATGTCGTACCGGTTCCGAAGGATCTGACAACGAAGGTGCTGCAGAAAAAGTATCTCGGTATCGAATCAGACATCATCAAGCAGCAGCGTGTCCGCAATAAGAACAATGATTTTTCTACAGAGATCTCTTATGCAAAGAGAACGGAGAAAAAGGAAATTGAAGCGATCATGGATGATGTCCGGGAGAACGACCAGTGCCTGTTTTATGTTGCAGTGACGATCATTCTTATGGCGGAAAGCAAAAAAGAACTGGACAGTGTATGTGAGACGGTGGAAACGATTGGAAAACGCCATAGCTGCACGATCGATACACATTATCTGAAACAGAGAGAGGCACTCAATACGGCACTGCCGATCGGTGTGCGGCAGGTGGAGACCATGCGCACACTTCTCACACAGTCACTTGCGGTTTTAATGCCGTTCAATGTGCAGGAGCTGAATGACAGTACCGGAAATTATTACGGGATCAACCAGATTTCCAAGAATGTGAATATCGGAAACCGAAAGAAGCTGATCAATGGCAACGGATTCGTATTCGGAGTACCCGGTTCCGGAAAATCATTCTTCTGCAAAATGGAAATGGGAAGTGTATTTCTGTCTGGTGATGATGAGATCATTGTCATTGATCCCATGAACGAATATTTTGACATCGCACAGACTTATGGCGGAACTGTCGTAAATATGTCCACATACACGGACAATTACGTGAATCCGCTCGAAATGGATGTGTGGAGTCTTGATCCGAACGATTCAAAGGGAATGGTCAGGGAAAAAGGCGAGTTCATGCTTGGTCTTTGTGAGCAGTGTATCGGAGACAGCCTCAATTCCAGACAGAAATCGATCATCGACCGCTGCGTGAGAAAACTGTACATTGATATCGCAAGAAGCAGGGAAAAATATGTGCCGGTGATGAGTGATTTCTATCAGTTGCTCTTAGAACAGCCGGAGGACGAGGCAAGAGATATTGCATTGTCGCTGGAGCTGTTTGTTAATGGTTCGCTGAATATCTTTAATCATCAGACAAATGTGGATGTAGACAACCGATTTACTGTTTACGGAATCCGGGATCTAGGTACGGAACTGAGTCCGATCACCATGCTGGTTATGATGGAATCCATTCAGAACCGCATTGTTGAGAACGGACAGAGAGGCAAGGCAACATGGCTTTATATTGATGAGTTTCATGTGCTCTTAAATTCTGAGTATTCCGCAAAATATCTGCAGCAGCTCTGGAAGAAGGTGAGAAAGCAGGGCGGGTTATGTACCGGTATCACGCAGAATGTCGTGGATCTCTTACAGAACTACACGGCGACCACCATGCTTGCAAACTCTGAGTTTGTGGCGCTTCTCAAGCAGGCGAATACAGACAGTTCCAAAATGGCGGAGGTGATCGGTGTATCAGAGGCACAGTTGCGGTTTGTTACGAATACTGCATCTGGAATGGGACTGATCAAGTGTGGTTCTGTTGTGATTCCTTTTGATAATCAGATCAGCAAGGATACGGATCTGTACAGGCTGTATAACACCAACATTCATGAGAAGATCGCGGAGCAGAAGAAAAAGGAATTACAGGAGTAACGTGACCGGAGAGAAGGTGAGCCATTGAAGATCAAAAAAGTGGATGACAAACCAATGGTCATCCACACGAAGAAAAAGACAACGATCCACTACCACACGCCAAAGCGAGGAAAACTGAAAGCAGGAAATGTCTATACGGCAGTCAGAAGTCCCAAGGGTGCGAAAGCGCACATTGTGAAGAAAGGTCCGAAGCGAAAGCAGACATACCGGTCAAGTACCGTTCATCAGGTGAAGAAGCATAAGGAACGGGATGAGGTGATCTTCCTCAGAAAAATGAAACAGTCCAATGCGTCCATTAAGACTAAGAAAACGAAACTGCATGTTGCCCGTCAGGCGGCAGCAGTTTCAGCGCAGAAAACAGCGGATCAAAACGAGGGAGGGCAGGAACTGGCACAGGCTTCCTTGCTGGCGTATGAGCTTTCGCGACCTGTTACGGGAGTCGCATCAAAGGGAGCGAAGCTGTTTAAGGAAAAAACCATTGCTGAAGCGAAAAAGCGTATCAAAAAAGTGGATACAACAAAGAAGTTAGCAAAACAAACAGCTAAGAAAGCTGCACAAAAAACAACGAAGGCGGTTGTCAAAGAGACTGCGAAGGAGACTGCAAAGAAAACGGCAAAGGCTGCGGCAAAAACTGCTGCAACAACCGCGGTTACAGCAGCCGGTACAGCTGTCGCACCGGGCGTAGGAACCGCAGCGGGTATGGCTGCCGGATATCTGGCGGGAGCATCTATGGAAGTGAAAGATGCCAAGATGACGAATCGCGCCAGAAAGATCAAGTTCTTTCTCGATAAGATGAAAGCGCAGGAGAATCAGACAGATACGCTGTTAAAACTGGCCAAAGATATTGTAGTAAAGCGGTTCATGACCTGGGTAAAGGTCGTGGCACCGGTCATTGGAACGGCACTTTTAGCAATCGCACTTTTGATAGCGATCGTGGCTGTTCCGGTACTTTCAGTAACAGCCATTATTTATAATTCCCCGTTCGCATTATTTTTGCAGCCGCTTGAGGCAGGGGACACGGTGCAGACCGTCACGACAGCGTATGTCTCGGAGTTTGATGCGAAAGTGAACGAACTCGTACAGACACATCCAGGATGTGATACGGGAGAACTGGTTTATATCGATTACGAGGGGACCGGAATCGCTCCTGATAATTATTATGACATCATGGCCGTCTATATGGTGAAGTATGGTGTCGGGGAAACGGCAACGATCATGAACAACACATCCAAGGGCTGGCTGCAATCAGTTGTAAATGACATGTGCACATATACAACACGAATCGGAAGAAAAAGTGTAAACGGCTCTATCATAAAGGTGCTGTATGTTGATGTGAAAAAGAAAACATACCGGGACATGATTTCTGAGTATGGATTTGACGCAAATCAGGTTGAGATGCTTGAGCAGATCATGACGCCTGATTTTATGGGACAGCTGGGCTGGAGCAGCGGATCCGGTGGCGGAACACCCGGAGTGTGCTCACTGACGGAGGCTGAAATCAATGGCATACTGAATGGTATCACGGATATGAGGCAGAAAACGGTCTGCTCTTATGCGCTCCACAGAGTTGGCTATCCGTACAGTCAGGACTACAGAGACAGCGGAAACTATTATGACTGCAGCTCCCTTGCGTACTATTCATGGAGAGATGCAGGCGTGAATATCAGCTGCGAAGGTTCAACTACGGCTGCGGCAGAGGCGAAGGGACTTGAAACAGCAGGAAAGACGGTATCCTATAGTGATATGCAGCCGGGAGACCTGATCTTCTACAGTTTCACGAGCAATGGCAGATACCGGAATATCAGCCATGTAGCAATCTATGTTGGAAATGGCAAAGTAGTGGAAGCGCTTAACTCACGGGTGGGTGTAATTTATCGTGATGTGGCCAGTACAGGAAAGATTGTTGTGATCGGAAGACCATAATATAAAAGGAGGAAAAGAAACAATGAAAACAGAATCAGTAATGAAAAATATGGAGTATCTCGTCAAGGAACTTCATAAGGAGTGGGACAGATCGGGAGCTGTAACGGCTTCCGTTTTTCTTTCACCGGAGGCAGTAGAAGCGGTTGCCGGAAAGATCAGGGAGGAAATCCGTGACAGACAGACACTCGTGGAGGGAGATACACTTTCCTTCAGAGAGAACGTTGCGAAGTCAAAGGAGTGCTACATTCTTCTTCGCGTGGTAAGACAGATGATTAAGAAGAAGGCTGCAAATACAAAGGGAGGCGGATTTTCAATCGAGCTTGACAAGGAGGAATTAAAGCTCTTTAAGGGCATGTTTGCAGAACTGTTCAAGTAGGAAAAGGAGGTGTGACAGAATGCATGTGGATGTGAAAGTCAAAGCGATCTATGATTCAGAGATCAGGCGGATCACCCGGTCACCAAAGAGCTGGACAGATGTATTAAAGATCGCAGGACAACTGTACCGCTATGAATTTGACAACATTGTCATGGTGACTGCACAGAGATCTCCGGAGAAGAGTACCCTGATGGCGGATTATGATACGTGGAAAAAGGTGGGACGATATGTAAAGCGCGGTTCCATAGGCTGCGCGATCTTTCCGTCCAGAGCCTTGAACCCCCGAATGAGATATATCTTTGACATCAGTGATACCGGAGGCAAGAACGTAAAGCTGACATGGGATCTGGAGGGAAGGAATCTGAAAGACTATGTGGACTTTCTTGTGTCAGAAGGACAGATCGAGCAGTACAGTGATGACAGCAGGGAATCTCTAAAAAATACACTAAAATTGTTTACAGGAACAAATGTTTGGTCTATAATACAAGAAGAGTTCGGGGATCGAATGACCGAGCTTAAGCAGCTATCAGGTAGTGTGATAAAGGACTTTAACGAAAAACGCAAGAGCTTACAGCCGGAAAATGACATGGAGCAGTTGGTATATGCAAGCGTCATGTATGCTGTAGGAACGAGGTGCGGATTTGACTTGTCTGTGCAAGAACAGGATTTCAGTCAGATCGTAAACATCCGGGATGAAGAAATTGTTTACCGTCTTGGTTCTCTTGTATGCGATGTCTCCTGTAGTGTTCTTAGAGAGTTTAGCAGAAACATAAAGGCAATCGAGAATGGAAGGAGAATGGGATATGACAGAAGAACTGACTTACACGGAAGTGGACGGAATACTGTATCCGGATCTGCAGATGCCGGAGGAAACGGAGGACCTGAAGAAGCTGGGCAAGTACGGACGGATGGCGATGCGCTATCTGGAGGAGAACGAGCCGGCAAGATACAAGACGCTGCTCCGGTTCGGGATGATGTACGAGAAGATGACAGAGACCGAGGAAGAAGCGAATCAACTGCTGGATCAGCTGACGGAGAAGTATTTAAGCAGCCACAAGCCGAAGGATCCGTCCTCAACGATGGAGATGTGGAAGCTGAGAGAGCAGGCGAAGATGCAGGCAGAGGAAGTAGTGCTGCAGCAGATCGTTCTGAAGTTTCATTAGAGACAGATGAAGACAGGGAATTACGCCAAGAACTGAATGAGATAGAATCATTGGGATCAAAGAAGGAAGCCGAATATACACAGGCTTCCTTTTTCTTTGACCAAAACGGACAGGCAAGCTTTGGTATGCAGTCACCGCAGGATACGCTTCACAATGAATATATGCAGCGGTTTGATCAGGAAAAAAAGGCTGCGTTTGCTGGCAAATACAATTACCTGAATCCAAAAAAGGCAGAGACAGTGCCACCTGAGTATGTAAAGACCGTACTTCTGAAAGGAACCGGATTTGAAGGTGGCAGAGGAAGAGTGTGCAAAATCTTTGAAACAGAGATTGATGCAGGAACCAGGGCAAAGCGCATCAGACAGGAGTATGGTCTTGGCGGATCCGGCTGGCCGATTGATGGTCTGGGACTGCACGGCTATGATACCTTTAAGCCCGGTGGAATCCGGTTTCAATGGCGAGATGAGGACGGAGAGGTAGAAGGATATGTGTCGTGGAAAAATGTTGAAAAAGAGATAGCTGCACTGATCCTGACCGGGGAATATCGTCCGGAAGCAGTCCGGATGGATGAGCTTGTCATGGAGACTGGTCATGAGGACGAGGTTATGGATACTTCGTATCGTGAAACTGATACGGAGGAGACAGAGGATTCAATGATTGATGACTTTGCAATTCCCGATGAGCCGGAGAGCTATGCAGAGAACCGGGACTCAGAGCAATCCGTCCCACCGCAGCAGATTTCACAGACGGAATCGGAAATCACGAAGCATGATTTCCGCTATAATATCTGGGAGGTGGAAAAAGGAGGACCCAAGACCAGATACCAGTGGAATATGGATGCCATCCGCACCTTAAAACAGATCGAGGCTGAGGAGCGGCTTGCCACACCGGAGGAACAGCAGATCCTGTCGAAGTATGTCGGCTGGGGCGGTCTGCCACAGGTATTTGATGAGCATAATGGGAACTGGAACAGAGAATATGCGCAGCTGAAGGAACTGCTTACAGAGCAGGAGTACACAGCAGCAAGAGCCACGGTCAATAATGCCTTTTATACTTCGCCGGAGATTGCCATGTGCATGAACCAGGCGCTGGTACAGTTTGGATTTCAGGGTGGGAATATCCTGGAGCCGTCCATGGGAATCGGAAACTTTTTTGGGAGTATGCCGGCAACGATGCAGAACAACAGGCTGTATGGCGTGGAACTGGACAGCATCTCCGGGAGAATCGCAAAGCAGCTCTACCAGAATGCAACGATCAGCATTACCGGGTTTGAGAACACTGCATACCCGGACAATTTCTTTGATGTCGTGATCGGAAATGTGCCATTTGGTGATTATAAGGTATTTGACCCCAAGTATCAGAAATACAATTTCCTGATCCATGATTATTTTCTTGCGAAAGCCCTTGATCAGGTACGGCCGGGGGGAATGGTTGCGGTCATCACGACAAAGGGAACGCTTGATAAGAGCAACCCGACGATCCGTAAATATCTGGCAGAACGGGCAGAACTTGTGGGAGCGATCCGACTGCCCAATACAGCATTTAAGGACAACGCCGGAACGGAAGTCACAGCGGATATCCTGTTTCTTCAAAAGAGGGAGCGAAAGATCGACATCGAGCCGGACTGGGTACATCTAGGTATGACACCGGATGGTATCGCGGTTAACTCCTATTTTGCAGAACATCCCGAGATGATTCTTGGTCATATGGAGTATGATGCCAGAATCTACGGACAGGACAGCAGATATACGGTTTGTGTCAATGACGATGAAAACTTCAATCTGTATGAAGCACTCAACCAGGCAATCAGCGGGATCCGGGCACAGATGACGGATTTTGAGCGGATCTCCGATGAGGAGGAGCAGACAGCTGATATCATACCGGCTGATCCCGATGTGAGAAACTATACTTACACATTTTTTGAGGGAACACTGTATTACCGGGAAAACTCGGAGATGATCCGGCAGGAGGTATCCCAGTCTGCAGAGGAACGCATCCGGAGACTGGATGAGATCAGACAGATCACAAGAGAACTGATCACCATTCAGATGGAGGGCTGCAGTGAGGAGGAACTTGCAGACAGGCAGAAGCTATTGAATGTCAGATATGATCAATTTGTGGCACAATACGGAGCGATCACTTCCAAAGCGAATAAGATTGCGTTTCGGGATGACAGTGATTACCCGTTGCTCTGCAGTCTGGAGGAAGTAAGTGAAGACGGAGAGGTGCGAAAAGCGGATATGTTTTACAAGCAGACGATCAAAGCAAAAACCGTCATAGACAGAGTTGAGACAGCAGTGGAAGCATTGAATGTCTCGGTCAATGAGTTTGGCTATGTGAATCTTCCGTATATGCTCAGTATCTATGAGACGGACAGGGAAACGCTGATCAATGAACTTCAGGGACTCATTTTTCTCAATCCTGACCGTTACAACGAGAATAATCCGGATGCAGGCTGGGAGACTGCGGACGAATATCTTTCCGGAAATGTCAGGGATAAGCTGCGGCTGGCAAAGGCGATGGCTGCCGATACGGATCATCCGCAGGCAGCACGTTTCGCACAAAACGCACAGGCGCTCGAACAGGTGCAGCCGGAATGGATCGAGGCATCCGATATTGATGTCAAGATTGGAACGACATGGATCGAGCCGGCAGATTATGAGCAGTTCATTTATGAGCTGCTGAATACGCCCAGACGGGCAAGAGCAATACGAAGTCAGTATATGAACACGGGAATTCAGATTCATCTGAACAAAATGAGCATGGAATGGTTCATCGAGAATAAAGCAATGGATAAGCATTCAGTGGCTGCCACAAAGACTTATGGTACAGGCCGCATGGATGCTTATTCTATTTTGGAGGAAACACTGAATCTGAAAACAGTGACTGTCCGGGACCGGATTGATGACGGTGACGGAAAATACCATTATGAGGTCAACAAGAATGAGACCATGCTGGCCAGAGAGAAGCAGAACCTGATGAAAGAGAAATTCAAGGAATGGGTGTTTTCGGATCCGGAGAGAAGGCAGAAGTATGTGGAGTATTACAACGAGACATTCAATAACATTCGTCTGCGTGAGTACGACGGAAGCCACCTGCAGTTTCCGGGTATGAACCCGGAGATTGAGCTAAAGCCGCACCAGAAGAATGCAGTGGCAAGAATTCTTTTAGGCGGGAATACGCTGCTTGCCCACTGTGTAGGTGCCGGAAAGTCCTTTGAGATGATGGCAGCTTGTATGGAGCAGAAGCGGCTTGGACTTGCAAATAAGACGATCATGGTGGTGCCCAAACCCCTGATCGGACAGACAGCAAGTGAGTTTCTCCGCCTCTACCCGTCGGCAAATATTCTTGTCGCAACGGAACGTGACTTTGAAAAGAGCAGGCGAAAGCAGTTTATCTCAAGGATTGCGACCGGAGACTATGACTGCATCATCATGTCTCACTCCCAGTTTGAAAAGATCCCGATCTCGGCAGAGCGGAAGGAGCGCATGTTAAACGAGCAGATCGAGGAAATCAGCTATGCGATCGATGAGATGAAAGAGCGTAACGGTGAGCGTTGGACCGTCAAACAAATGGAAAGCCAGAAGAAAAAACTGGAGGAACAGTTGAAATCCCTGACGGACGAGAGCAGAAAGGATGATCTGATCACCTTTGAGGAATTAGGTGTCGATTCCATCATGGTGGACGAAGCACACAATTTCAAGAACCTTGCGATTTTCTCGAAAATGAACAATGTATCCGGTATCAGCAGCTCCGGGGCAAAGAAATCTACGGACATGCAACTGAAATGCCAATATATTTCTGAGATCAACGATGGCAGAGGCATTGTGTTTGCAACCGGTACACCGATCAGCAATACCATGTGCGAGATGTATGTCATGCAGCTCTATTTACAAAAGCAGGCACTGGAGGAAATGGGAATCCACCATTTTGATTCCTGGGCAGCGAACTTTGGAGAGGTGACGACAGCATTGGAGCTTACGGTCGAAGGAAGCGGATTCCGATTCAAGAGCAGATTTAATAAGTTTACGAATCTGCCGGAACTGATGAACATTTTTCGCGAGGTGGCAGATGTACAGACCGCAGATATGCTGAATCTCGATGTTCCAGCGCTCCGGGGAGGAAAACCGATCATTGTGGAATCAGAACCGGACTGGTATGTGCGGCATGTGATGGATGATTTTGTAGTAAGGGCAGAGCGTATCAGAAATGGGGGCGTTGATCCGAGCGAAGACAATTTCTTAAAGATCACACATGAAGCAAGACTGCTGGGTACGGATGCAAGGCTGCTTGATAAGGATGCGCCAAATAATCCCGATGGAAAACTGAATAAGGTTGCAGAAAATGTATGGAGAGAATACGAAAAAGGAAATGCTGACGGCCATATCGGCTGCCAGCTTATTTTTTCGGATATCGGTACACCGGGACCGGACAAGGATTTTACGATCTATGACTATCTGAAGGAAACACTGATCGGATACGGCATTCCGGCAGAGGAAATCGCATTCATTCATGATGCAAAAACAGATGCGCAGCGCGATGTGCTGTTCAAGGAAATGCGGACAGGAAAAAAGAAGGTACTGATCGGATCGACAGACAAGTGTGGAACCGGTGTAAATGTACAGACGCATCTGGTAGCCATGCATCATGTTGACTGCCCGTGGAAACCATCTTCCATCGAGCAGAGAGAGGGACGCGGGATCAGACAGGGTAATGAAAACGAAGAAGTAGCCATTTACCGGTATGTGACAAAGGGAACCTTTGATGCTTATAACTGGTCACTGGTGGAAAACAAGCAGCGCTTCATCAGTCAGGTCATGACAAGCAAGGCAGTGAGCCGCAGCTGTGAAGATATCGACGAAGCAACGCTTTCTTATGCAGAGATCAAGGCTGTTGCAACAGGAAATCCCCTGATCAAAGAGAAAATGGAGATTGATAACGAAGTGCAAAGGCTGAAACTTTTGAAAGCGTCTTATGATAACCAGCGATACGGGCTGCAGGACAACTTTATGATCCGTTATCCCAAACTGATCGCAACTGCCACAGAGAAGCTTGCCTGTGTCCGTGAGGATGTACGGGTAAGAGATGAGGAACTGATCAAAAATCCGGAGTTTGCGATCACTATCGGAAAGGCAACTTACACAGAGCGCGTGGACGGCGGAAAAATGATGCTGGAAGCCATTAGCAAGTGCAAGACCGGAGAGACCACGGCGATCGGAGTATTTCACGGCTTTGAGTTGCTTGTGGAGAAAAACTTTCTTGGGATCAACTATCTGGTTCTCAGGGGAAAGACAGAGTATAAAGCGGAGCTTTCCACAAGTCCCGTGGGAAATATGGTTAAGCTGGAAAATCTGTTCAATGGCTTGCACGAACATGTGGATTTTCTGGAAAAGAAGATCGAGCAATACCAGAATGATCTGGAAGCATCAAAGACAGAGTATGAAAAGCCGTTTGCTTACAGCAGGGAGCTGGAAGAAAAGCTGGCGCGGCAGTGTGAACTAAATGCACAGCTGGATCTGGAGAATGCACAGGCAGTGGATGCGGATCTTGGTGGTGTGGATGAGAAAACGCAGGAGACACCAAGGGCAGAATATGTGGCAGAGGACAGAGGTTTTTATGAAACAGGTTCTGCCGTAACTAAAAGAAGAGAAAGATAAATAACAAAGAAAGCGAGGAATCAAGTATGAAGTATTCAGTAAAGGTAAATGAAGTAAAGGCAAAAGAGGGCAGCAACATCAAGGGATTTGCAACGGTGGTATTCGGGGATTCGTTCAAGATCACGAACATCGCAATCCTTGAGAATAAGGACAAGGGAGAATTGTTCGTATCAATGCCCAGATACCGCTCCAATGAGCGCGATGAAAGCAACGGAGTCATCTATAAGGATGTTTGTAACCCGATCACGGCGGAGTTCAGGGAGGAGCTTTATTCAAATATCCTTGAAGCGTATGAAAACGTAAAAGAATCTGACAGGGAAGCTGCACCCAGAAATGAGAAGGTGCAGGAAATGCCGGAGTTTTCCGTGACGGTTACTCCTTTTGAGAGAGAAGGCAGCAATATCAAGGGACTGGCAAGGATCTACTTTGAAAACAGTTTCATCGTAAACAATGTCAATATCCTGCAGGGCAAGGAGAAGATCTTTGTATCCATGCCCTCATATAAGACAAAGCAGGTAGACGAAAAAGGCAAGGCAATTTATCAGGATGTCTGCTACCCGGTAACGAAGGAATTCCGCGAAAAGCTGTACAATGAGATCATTTCCGAGTATGAGAAGGCAAAGGAAAAGAATAACGAAAAGGCAAGAGAGGATGCAAAGAAACAGGCAGAAAGCCCGGAAAGGGATCGGAAGGAAACGCCCTTTCGTTAATTGCTAATATCAGGGGCAGTATGATGCTGCCCCTTAAAAAAAGGAGGTTCACAGATGGATACAACAAAAACACTTACGAATGAGGAAGTAATCAAAGAATTACTGGCTATGCTTCAGCAAAATGCCATGAGAGAGCAGGCAAATGATGTCTTTGAGCTTTGCAGTTATGTAGATAGTCTGGAAAAAAAGATTGATGCCATGACACAGGAAATCACAAACATGCAAAACGAGATTAAGGAGATGAAAGAAGATTCCCTTGAAAGTAAAGCAAAGCAGATGCTTAGTGATGCAACCGGAAGACTAAATACTGGATATCAGTCGATCAGGAGTTCCGTGCAGGAAACAAAGGAACAGGTGAAAACAACCGCACGGAGTATTGTAGATGAAGCAAAAATAAAAGGGAAAGAAGCACTTTTCCGGGTGTCAGAGTTTTTCGGAATAAAAGAGAAACTGCTGAATGGAAGGGAATCGGTGAAGGAGAGTCTGCGGGCAACGGATCAAAGCATTGCAAAGATCTCGTTGCTTGGAAAGGGACTCAGTGATGCGGGTCACCTGGCTGCAAATACAATTCGTACCTTTGCAGATCAGCCGGAGATTGATTATTCGCAGAAATCACAGAAGCACTCTGTCACAGACACGATTCTAAAGCCATTCAAGGCATATAAGAAGCTGCTTACATCAACACACCTGTTTCTCGATGCATCCATAGATAAGCTGGATAACCTGTCGGCGGATGTAAAACTGGAACAGGAAAAGCGTGAGGCAGATGTAAAAAAAGACGGAACGGCAGATCGGAACCATTCACTTCCCGCCCATATTTCAATGGTTGCAGAAGATCAGCCGTATCAGTATAACGCAGATATATTTGAGGCACGGAGCAGCGAAATGACCGGGCTTTCCGAGAAAATGAATCCAGAAAGAGCGGTGAAAGAACCGTCAACAAAAAAAGAGAACAAGAGCCGATAGAATTAAGAACGTGCAGGGGAGATGATTTCCTCTGCACGTTTTTTACTGTCCGTCTATCAGATAACTGTATGTGGTGTCAAGTGCTTCTGCCAGAGCCTTTAGCTCAATGTCAGTCACATACCGCTGATTGGTTTCAATGCGGGTGATCACATTCCGGTCCATATCATAGCCGGCAAGCTGAAGTTTTTGTGCCAGATCTCGCTGAGATAGGCCTTGTTCTTTACGCAAAGCGATCAAGCGCTGACTGATCAGATTTTTCTCGCCGTGAAGTGAAAGCGGTTTTGGCATATGACTCTCCTTTATCATTACCACATAGATGGTTTTGTCTCATTTTTACAACATACTGTATTGATTCTATTCGCAAATCAGAGTAAAATGTGTTGTAAAAGTGAGACAAACGGAGGGTTATATGAAATTAGTTGAAAATGTATATGAGGCAGTTTGCGGAGAATATGCGGATGAAGCAGATTATGTGATACAGAATGTAAGGATAGAGAATGAGTTTGAGGAAGGAAAACCCTGCAGTGAAGCATACAAACAGGTTTATGCCGCAAACCGTAGACTGTGTGAGCGACTGGGTGTAGATGAAGATCCGGATGTGGAAATGATTATTGACAGTATGTTTGCAATCACGCGAGCAGTGGGAGAAAAGATGTTTGAGTATGGGGCTGTGTACGAAAAAGAAAAATAGTTTCTAAAAGCGTAACCCAAAGTGCAAGTTTTTCTCAACAATGAGATTGAAATATGCTACACTAATGATGGAGAGCCACATATGTGGGAGGAGAGAGCAAATGAACAATCATAAGAGAAAACATCTGAAGCAGCTTGCAATAGCTGTATTTCTTGCTGCGTCCATGATCTTATCGCCGGTGTCTATGCCGATAAATATTGGAATGAACACAGCGGTAGTCACCCAGGCGGCAGCAAAATCCTTTTCCATCAAGGATGTTCCGAAATACGATGGAAAGGCCACGGTAAAAGTAAATGGCAACAAGCCGTATTTTACCGAAAGAGAGAAGAAAAACACAAAAGCCTTTGAAAGCTATCAGAAACTGGATAAGCTGGGAAGATGTGGTGTTGCCTATGCAAATGTTTGTCCGGAACTGATGCCTACGGAGGAACGTGGTGAGATCGGATCCATCAAGCCGAGCGGCTGGCATACCGTGAAGTACAATGGAATTGTGGATGGAAACTACCTCTATAACCGTTGTCACTTGATCGCATATTGCCTGACTGCGGAGAACGCAAATAAGAAAAACCTTATCACGGGAACACGATATCTGAATAATGAAGGCATGCTGCCTTACGAGATCAAGGTTGCCCAATATGTAGAAGATACAGGAAATCACGTGCTTTACCGTGTGACCCCGGTCTTTGAGGGAAACAATCTGCTGGCAAGCGGAGTTATGATGGAAGCATACTCGGTAGAAGATAAAGGCAAAGGCATTTCATTCTGTGTCTATGCGTATAACGTACAGCCGGGTATTACGATCAACTATAAAAACGGTGACAGCAAGCTTTCCAGCGGCGCAAATGCAGGAAGCGGAAGCGGCAGCGGCTCCGATGCAAAGAAGGATGCCAACACCGGTAAGGACACCGACTCCATCGCTGCAAAGCAGACCTATATCCTGAATACAAATACGAAGAAGTTTCATAAACCCGGTTGCAGGTCGGTGAAGCAGATGAGTGAAAAGAACAAAAAAGAGGTGAAGGACACCAGGGATCATATCATTTCAGACGGTTATGATCCATGCAAGATTTGTAATCCTTAGGACTGAACTTGGAACAATTAAAAAACAGAAAATATGTGGAAGCAGGAGAACCATTTTTCCTGACGGATATCGTTATTGAGGGAATGTCTGAGGAAAATATAAGATACCATTTAAAGAAATAATTGAACAGGTGGCAGATGATACAGGATGTGCTGCTGTTGTGATAGAGAAAGACTATTATGTAACTATGATAAAAATACCAGAAAATGAGCAATGCATTTCTTGTATTTTGTGCTATTATATTGTATAATAATTAATTAAATTGTAACATTTCGGATGATGAAAATCATCGTAAACATATGATGCGGGGATAAAATATTCCCCTATTGAATGGAGGTAATTGCAATGGAAAAATTCTGCGTGAAAGGATATCTAAAAAGAAGCGGGAAGCGAGTGCTTTCTATCTTTTTGTGTGCATGTATGATTGGAACGATGATTCCGATTACAGCAAGGGCAGAGACAGAAGGAACTTCTATGCCTTCAAACGGTGAGGTAACATGTACCTGTGCTAACCTTTGTACAGAAGATAAAGTAAACTCAGACTGCCCGGTCTGTGG